>NZ_FR895032.1:0-10718 GCF_000434655.1 Clostridium sp. CAG:43
GAATGCGAAGCATCGGCAAAATCCCGTTGCTGAGAACGGTATAAGTGAACAGCAACGAATATGTCAGCTTTGCTGACCAGAATCACGCGCCAAGTCTCACGGACGTTCGACTTGAATATAGAAAAAAGGAACCAGAGAGATGGACGTTTGCTAAGAGGGATAACCGCTTTCGTGACGAGGCGGCTGTCACAGATCAGACAGACCGAGCATGAATGTCTCAGCCGGTCCCGGAAATGGAGTGCTTTATGGCAGAAAAGGTGTTAGAAGTAAATCAGATAAAAGCAAATATAGAAGAAAAAGAGATCCTGCACGGCGTTGATTTGAGCGTCGGCGCAGGAGAGGTACATGTCCTGATGGGACCGAACGGCGCGGGCAAATCGACGCTCGGAAACGTCCTGATGGGAAACCCGCGATATCAGATCACGGGCGGTCAGATCTTATTTAAGGGTGAGGATATCACACATGAGTCCACGGACAAGCGTTCCAAAGCCGGTATGTTCCTGTCCTTCCAGGAGCCGCTGGAGGTACCGGGACTTTCGCTGGAAAGTTTCCTGCGGAGCGCGATGCGCCAGCAGACTGGCAAGAACTTAAAGATCTGGGAATTTCATAAACAGCTCAAAAAGGCGATGGACATTCTCCAGATGGATGAATCGTATGCACAGAGAAGCTTAAACGTGGGCTTTTCCGGTGGTGAGAAGAAAAAATCTGAGATTTTACAGCTGATGCTCTTAAATCCGAGCCTGGCAATCCTCGATGAGACAGACTCTGGTCTGGATGTTGATGCAGTCCGTCTGGTTTCTAAGGGTGTGGAAGAGTACCAGAAGAACCAGAACGGCGCGCTTCTTATTATCACGCACAGCACCCGGATTCTCGATGCACTGCATGTTGACTATACGCACATCATGGTAGATGGAAAGATCGTGGCAACCGGTGACGGCTCCCTGGNNGGTGACGGCTCCCTGGTTGATAAGATCAACCAGGAAGGTTACGAATCCTTTATCCGTGAGGCGGGTGTGGCAGACGCCCGGAACTAATCGTTACTGTTCGCAGGCAGGCATTTTTGGAATCGAAAGTGCTGCAGGATAACGCGACAGTAATAACGAATCAGCACGGGTAATATGGAGGCATCAAACATGAAAGAAAAAACGTATGTAGATGACATTGATCGCAGCGTCTACGATATAAAAGACAAAGAAAATGACGCATATAAAGTAAAAGCGGGTCTGACCCCGGAGATCGTTGAGAAGATTTCTAAGGAGAAAAATGACCCAGCATGGATGCAGCAGTTCCGTCTGCAGTCCTTACAGATTTACAATTCCCTGCAGGTTCCGAACTGGGGACCGGATATCGAGGATCTGGACATGGATAACATCGTAACCTATGTCCGCCCGAAATCCAAGATGAGCGCCAAATGGTCGGAGGTTCCGAAGGACATCAAAGATACCTTTGAGCGTCTGGGAATCCCGCAGGCGGAGCAGAAATCACTGGCAGGCGTGGGCGCCCAGTATGACTCGGAGTTAGTATATCATAACGTGCGCGCGGAGGTAGCGGCGCAGGGCGTTGTCTACACCGATCTGGAGAGCGCAATGCACGGCGAATATGCGGAAATGATCCGGACGCATTTTATGCATCTGGTCAAACCGCAGGAACATAAATTTGCAGCGCTGCACGGGGCGGTCTGGTCCGGCGGATCTTTTGTGTACGTGCCAAAGGGCGTGTCGGTTACGATCCCGCTTCAGTCCTATTTTCGTCTCAATGCACCGGGAGCCGGACAGTTTGAACATACTCTGATCATCGTTGATGAGGGGGCATATCTGCATTTCATCGAGGGCTGTTCTGCGCCGAAATATAACGTAGCAAACCTGCATGCGGGTTGTGTCGAGCTGTACGTCGGCAAAAATGCGAAACTCCGCTATTCGACGATCGAGAACTGGTCGAAAAATATGTACAATTTGAACACCAAGCGCGCGATTGTGGAAGAGGGCGGCACGATCGAGTGGGTATCGGGTTCCTTTGGTTCCCATGTATCGTATCTGTACCCGATGAGTATCTTAAAGGGCGATGATTCAAGAATGGAATTTACCGGCATTACTTTTGCCGGAGAAGGTCAGAACCTCGATACCGGTGCGAAGGTAGTCCACACGGGCAAACGGACGTCTTCCTATATTAATACGAAATCTATTTCCAAGGACGGCGGTATCAGTACGTTCCGAAGCAGCGTGCAGATTGGAAAACAGGCATCCGGTTCTAAGGCATCGGTTTCCTGCCAGTCTCTGATGCTGGATGATATTTCACGTTCCGATACGGTCCCGGCGATGGATATCCGGACCCGCGACGCGAACGTCGGCCATGAGGCAAAGATTGGACGGATCAGCGACGAGGCTGTTTTCTATCTGATGTCACGCGGCATCAGCGAGGAGGACGCGCGCGCAATGATCGTCAGCGGATTTGCGGATGATGTATCGAAGGAGCTGCCGCTTGAGTACGCGGTTGAGATGAACAACCTGATTCAGCTTGAGATGAAAGGCAGTATCGGATAATAGATGGTTACTGTTTGCAGCGGGGATTTTGAAATAACAGATTCTGCTGCGGGGCATGCAAGTGCATGAATGGTAACGACAGGAGGAAACAATGGGACAGAAAGAAATGACAGTAAACATTCTTCCGACCCGAACCTGGAACCGGCTGGGAATGAACGAAAGCCAGATACAGATTGAGTGGCCGGAGGAAAGTGTTTTGATAAAACCGGAGCGCCTGGCAGCAGGTGTGACCTGGGAAAAAGAAATCTCCGGAAAAGAGTGGGACGAGATTCAGACCGGCATGGGACGCGAGTACGATGCGATGGCGGCGGAATGCGGAACGGGAAGTATCTACCGGCTGACAGCGGAAGCGGCAGCTGTGCTGCAGAATGAAAATACAGAATGGACGGTTCTCTGCGTCGATTACAAAAACGGCAGTTACCAGAACCGCCTCTGCCTGGATGCAAAGGAAAACAGCCGCTTAAACGTGCTGATCGTATTCCGCTCCGGGGAGGACGCACAGGGAACATCCTCGTTCCAGGTAAAGGTCCATGCGGAAAAGAATGCAAAGGTACAGCTTCAGGAAGTGCAGCTTCTCGGCGCCGGATATACCTGCCTGAGTGATATCGGTGCGTCCTGCGGGGAAAATGCCACATTTGAGCTTTTGAAACTGGAGCTGGGCGCAGACAAGGTCTACGCGGGCTGCCTGACCGAGCTGGAAGGAAAAAAGAGCGCATTTGACGCGAAGATCGGCTATTACACCAGTGTAAACCAGAAGCTGGATATGAACTATACAGTACGCCACCGCGGCAAAAAGACAGAGAGTATGATGGAAGTCTCTGGCGTTTTGCAGGACGGTTCCTCCAAGCTGTTCCGCGGAACGATCGATTTCGTGCCGGGATGCGACGGGGCAAAGGGAACTGAGCGCGAGGATGTGCTGCTGCTCGGCGATGACATCGTAAATCAGACAATTCCGCTGATTCTGTGTGCGGAAGAAGATGTCGAAGGAAATCACGGCGCTTCGATGGGCGATCTGGACGATGCAACGCTGTTTTATCTGTGCTCCCGCGGACTGTCGAGAGAGGAAGCTGAGCGCATGGTAGCGCGGGCGAGAATCGACGCGCTGAATGAGCTGGTAGCTGACGAGGCAGTACAGAAGCAGGTTCAGGAGTTCATGAACCAGAAGCGATAATAAAATGAAAAAACTGTAAGTTGGCTGCGGTTTGTTTTTGCAGCAAGTATACAAACAAATATATAAGAAGGAACAGAACATGACAGATTACAAGAAAGATTTTCCCCTGCTTGCGGGTTCAGATATCGCATATCTGGACAATGCGGCAACGGCACAGCGCCCGGAGGCGGTATTAAAGGCAGTGGAAGATTTCTATACAAAGAAAAATGCCAATCCGCTCCGCGGGCTCTATGAGCTGGGAATCGAGGCGACGGAGGCATATGAAGCGGCAAGAGAGCGCGTGCGGGAATTTATCAATGCTGGAAAGACGAGCGAGGTCGTGTTTACACGCAACAGCACCGAGAGCCTGAATTTGATCGCGTACAGCTATGGTTTAACCAGTCTGAAAGCAGGCGATGAGATCTTAATCAGCATTGATAACCATCACAGCAATATCCTGCCGTGGCAGATGGTATCCAGACAGACAGGCGCGAAGCTCGTTTATCTGGAATGTCAGCCGGATGGTTCCTACCGGGATGAAGATATGGAAGCCCTGGTGACAGAAAAGACAAAGATCGCAGCGATGCCGCAGATTTCCAATGTCCTTGGCCGCAGAAATCCGGTAGAGAAGCTGACGAAACTGGTGCATGAAAAAGGCGGTGTCATCGTCATCGATGCGGCACAGAGCGCCCCGCATATTCCGGTGGATGTGCAAGCACTGGATGCAGATTTCCTTGTATTTTCCGGTCACAAGCTGATGGCACCGATGGGAATCGGCGTCCTGTACGGAAAAGAGACCCTTCTGGATGCGATGCCGCCGTTCCTGACGGGCGGCGAGATGATCGATTCGGTCAGCCGGGAATCTGCAGTCTTTGCCGAACTGCCGCACAAATTCGAAGCCGGTACCGTCAATGGCGGCGGTGCGGTCGGCTTACAGGCGGCGATCGATTATCTGATGAACGTCGGATTTGACGAGGTGCGGAAGCGTGAGGAGCTGCTGACAACACGGGCAATGACGGCGATGCAGCAGATTCAGGGCGTTCATATCCAGGGAAGCGATAAGCCGGAAGAGCACAACGGAATTATCAGCTTTACCGTGGACGGCGTACATCCGCACGATATCGCGTCGATTCTGGATGCAGCAAATGTCAATGTGCGCGCAGGCCACCATTGCGCCCAGCCGCTTTTAAAACATCTGGGTGTATTTGCAACAGCGCGTGCCAGCTTTGCGTTCTACAATACGGAGGAGGACATCGACCGTTTTGTTCAGAACCTGAAAGAAATCCGGAGGAAAATGGGATATGGAGAATAGAACCTTTTACAATGAAATACTGACGGATCACAATCTGCATCCGTTACATAAAGAAAAGCTGCCGGATGCCAATCTGGTATTAGAGGGCGTCAATCCGAGCTGTGGAGATGACATCATTCTTCAGTTGAAGGTCGAAGATGGACAGGTGGTAGACGGTGCTTTTGAGGGAAGCGGCTGCGCGATCTCCCAGGCGTCCGCCGATATCATGCTGGATCTGATCATCGGAAAATCCGAAGAGGAAGCACGCCATCTGGCGGATCTGTTCCTGCGGATGATCAAAGGCGAGGCAAGCGAGAACGAGATCGAAGAACTCGAGGAAGCCGGCGCCCTGGTCGATGTTTCCCATATGCCGGCGCGTGTCAAATGCGCGGTGCTGGGATGGCATACGATGGAAGAGATGCTGGATAAGAAGAACGAGAAATAAGAGAGAAGATAAAAAGAAACGGGAGCTATTCTTTTGAGAGTGTCAGGGCGGGACGTACCATTTCCGCCCTGATGATCTATATACCAGAAATAGTCTGGAAAAGAGAAGTCAGATGTGTTGACGAAAATATATACAAAAATAGATTGGCAAAAACAAAGCACGTATAGAGAAAACGGCAAAAAAACAAGCGGATCTAGATGTACGTTTTTGTATAAAACATCCAAAAGGTTGACGGCGTATTTACAAAAATAAACAAAGATGTTAAAATGATCATAAAAAGGATACAGATGGCGATGTACATACAGATGGCGTACAGCTGAATCCTGTGGCTGGAGGTATGAGAGATGCCGAATTTTTCATATAAAGCGCTGGGACGGGATGGAAAAGAAGTCCGGGGAGTGCTCCAGGCTGAGAGTGAAGCGGCAGCCGCTTCCAGAATCCGGGAAAACTATCCGATTCTTCTGAGCATCTGTCAGAAGAAAGAGAAGAAAAGACCTGATGACGGCAGTCTCCTGGAGATGGAGATCGGAAGCAGGCGGATCAAGACGAAGAAGCTGGCGATCCTGTGTTCGCAGTTTGCGATCACTCTTCATTCGGGTATGACCGTGGCGCGCGCGATGCGTATGCTGGCAGATCAGAATGATGACAAGCGGATTCGGAAGATCATGGGGGCTGCGGCAGAGGAAGTAGCTGCCGGAAGTACCGTTGCGTCGGCGCTGGAAAAGTATAGCGACCGTTTTCCGCTCACGTTTATCGAGACGATCCGGGCAGGCGAGCAGTCCGGTACACTGGAACACTCCTTTGACCGGCTTCAGAAGTTTTACGAAAAGTCCTACAAGACGACGGAGAAGATCAAGGGAGCGATGACGTATCCTTTGTTCGTCGTTGCGATTGCGGTGGTTGTCCTGATTATCGTCATGGCGAAGGTTATCCCGACACTGGCAGATGTATTTACCGATCTGGGCGGTACGCTGCCGCTGATGACGCGGATGCTGATTGCGACTTCCCATTTTTTCACGAAGTGGTGGCTGCTGATGCTGGCGGTGCTGGCGTTTTTGAAGATTGGTTCGCAGGTCTACGGCAATACGCCGCAGGGACGGATTGAGAAAGCAAAGATCATGTTATCTCTTCCACTTGTGGGCGTGATCAACCAGATGAACGGCGCAGCTCAGTTTGCCAATACAATGTCGGTGCTTCTGGCAGCGGGTATCACGATCAATCAGGCGGTTGACACGACGGCGAAGGTTATGGACAATGCACTTCTGAGCGAGGATGTCCGCTCCATGCGCGAAGGAATCGAGCAGGGACGCAGTCTGGTGGAATGTCTGCGGGGAAAGAAATATTTCCCGCCAACGATGGTCGATATGTGTTCCGTCGGAGAAGAAACCGGTGAACTCGAGGAGACACTGGACAATGTCGCCGATTATTACACCAACGAGGCGGATTACCGAATCCAGCGGCTTCTGGCACTGCTGGAACCAACGATGCTGGTTGTGCTTGCGATTTTTGCGGGTATCATTGTAGTGTCGATTTATCTGCCTATCTTTACAATGTATGATCTGATGTAAGAATTGACTGCACACATGTGAAATGTGATACAGCAGAGGCTGGATGGCTCAGAGGAAATTCTCTGTTCATTAATAAAATACTATACAATAAGGAGATTGATTTTATGAAGGGCTTAATCAAGAAAGTTCGTGAGAACAAAAAAGGTTTCACACTGGCTGAGCTGCTGGTGGTTGTTGCGATCGTGGGCATCCTGGTTGCGATCTCGATTCCGGTATTTACGGCGCAGCTGAGCAAGGCTAGAAAGGCTACGAATCAGGCAAACCTGAGAGCTGCGAAGGCGGCAGCGGTTGCTCAGTATATGACAGATGAGATGGAAAAAAATGCTACAGATGAAGTTATTTATAATTATGATTTAGCGACAGGTACTGTTGAGTCAATTACTAGTACAACGGAAGGTGTAGCTGCGAAAGTAATAGGTGATGAAGATGGCAGTGTACAGTATAAAGTAATTAATGTAAAAGTAAAACCGCAATCCGGAACAAAGGGTACAATTAATGGCGCAGAAATTACATTATATGCGAAATAATAGAGTATAAGTAAAAACCACATACGTGGCAAAATGGATGGGTTTTCCCATCCATTTTTGCTAAAGGCGCCCGGAGACAGAATAAGCAAATTCTGTTATAATGAATCAAAGAATTGCAAAAGACAGGAGAGAACGCGGCGATGCTGCATCAAACCACATTTTTAACGATTTACATATTAACCATAACATTTATCTTTGGCTGTGCCATTGGCAGTTTTACAGACTGTCTGGCGGGGCGGATGCTTGCGGGAACTTCGATCCTAAAGGGGAGATCGCACTGTGATGCCTGCGGGCATGTGCTGGGCGTGCCGGATCTGGTGCCGTTGTTTTCGTGGCTGTGTCTGCGGGGCAGATGCCGTTACTGTGGGGCAAAGATCCCGGCGGAATCGTTCTGGGCGGAACTTGTTTCGGGGATCGCGTGCTGTCTGATCGTGTACCGGTTCGATGTTTCGGTGCTGGCACTGCGGGGGATACTTCTGTGGATTGTGCTTTTGTGCCTGACGCTCACGGATCTGCATGCGTGGATCATACCGGATCGCCTGCAGGTGGCAGGAGTCCTGATTTTTTTCGGAACGGCAGTCTGTCTGCCGGAAACGGGCGCACAGATACTGCGTGGTGTTTTGACGGGGGCTGGCTTGTCGGGCGGTGTGCTGGCACTTTCACTTTTATTTGACCGCCTGACGGGAAAGGAAAGCCTGGGAGGCGGGGATATCAAACTCTTTTTTGTGACGGGGCTGTACCTTCGTTCTATCTGGGAGGTATTGTTTTTTCTGATTCTCAGCTGTGTGCTTGGAATCGGATGTTCGTTGGTTTGGAGAAAGGGGAAAATTCCATTTGGACCGGCGATTGCGGCAGCTTTCTTTCTGATGCTTCTGTTTGGTGAACAACTGACAGGATGGTATAGGGGGCTGTGGCTTTTGTAAGCTGTACACGATAAAACTCTTTTAAGGGGAGTGCAGAGATGAAGAATTGTTTAGGAATTGAAATTGGACATTACCGTATCAAGATTGCATATGCGGAAAAGGGTGAACTGAAAGAGTTCATCAGCGAGCGGGTTCAGGGAATGGATCTGACCGATATGCACGTCTGTGCGGATTTGATAAAGGATTTATTGAAGGAATATGCGATCCGGTGCCGGAATGTGGTATTTGTTATCCGTCAGGAGGATGTGTATGTGCGGCGGTTTGAGATGCCGCTGATGACGGAAGAACAGCTCCGGCTGAATCTGCCGTATGAGTTTCATGACTATATCGGCGATGAGATGGACAAGTATGTTTTTGATTACGCGATGATTCAGACGAAAGAGAGGACGATGGATCTTCTTGGTGCGGCGTGCACGAAGACGCTGTCGCAGCAGTTTGAAAAGCTGGCAAAGATGGCGCGCCTGAAGCTCGTCGGCCTGGTCCCGGCGGTGCTTGGCCTGGAGCGGATTCTGGAGTATGCACAAGAGCGAAAGGATTACGCTGTTCTGGATCTGGGAACCCAGGCGCTGCGGATTCATTTCTTCCGTGAGGGGGGTTATGATATTACCCGTACCATGGAGCCGGGCTGTGAGGAGATCGAGCAGATCCGTTTGGGAGATAAGAACAAGATGCAGGAACTGGGAATTGAGGTGGAGGAAGAAAACCGCGAGAAGACCGACAAAGAAAAGATAGCGGCTGTGCTGGAGGAGCAGTACCGGACCCGCGCCGTCCAGGTCATGCGAGTTTTGAACTTTTATAGCTTCAATAATGTGAATAATACGATCGACAGCCTCTATTATTGCGGCGGAGGTGCACGATACGGGGAATTGATCGATGCGCTGAAAGAAACGCTGGATCTGCCGGTGCGGAGTGTGGCGGATCTTCTGCCGGAGGTCTCTCTGGATGAGGAAGATGAGTGGATCGACAGCCCACAGGCATACGGTGTATTACTTGCATAAGGAGGAAGAGCGGTGGCTGATTTAAAATCAATCGCGAATATGCAGATTGGCGGTCCGAAGTATCCGAAAAAACGGCGCATCAATCTGTATCAGAAGCAGACTAAAAAAGGGAAAATAGCGGCGGAGCTGGGCGCGTTTGCCGTTTTTATGGTTTTTGTCTACGGATTTTCGAGATTTGGCGTAATGCTTCCCCTGCAGGAGGCAGACCGGGCAGAGGCGGTTTATGCGGCGACAGAGAAGGAGCTTCGTACATTGGAGAAATCCAACGAGGTGTACGGTGAGGTTCTGGCAGAGTACGCGCATTATGGAAATGGGTATCTGAATGAGGAAGAGAGTAAGCTTCCGGACCGCCGGATGATGCTGGATTCCCTGAAATCACAGATTTTCCCGCTGACGGCAGTTTCGAGTGTTTCGATCACCTCGGATCAGATGTCATTGGAAGGAACCATTCCCAATGGTACACTCTTTCCGCAGCTGGTCCGTGATGCGGAGGCGGATCCGAATGCGCGCTATGTGACCGCTTCGCTGGAGGAAACAGTGAAGAAAGATGGCGAAGAGAGAGTTCTGGCATCCTTGAAGCAGGTGGGAGTGTCAATGGCTGTATTTTTTAAGGAACCAGAAGAGGGCAAAGAAGAATGAATTCGTTAGGGAAATATGTATTAACAAAAACACAGAAAATAGTGCTGCTGGTTGTAGTCTTTGCCCTGATCGCGGGCGGCTACTATGCCGGATTTTACCTGCCGGTGCAGCGGCGGATTGAGGCGGCGGACACGGCGGAGCTGGATGCCCAGATACAGTTGGAGCAGATGAAAGCGATGCAGATCCGGCAGATGGAGGAAGAGATCGAGGAAAACAAGGCATCGAATGCGCCGATGGTTCCGGCCTACAATCATTTCAAGACGGAGACGGAGGAGCTGAACCGTATTTTTGCGAATGCGTATGATTTTACTTTCCAGTATTCAGAGCCGCAGGTGGACGGAATGGAGATCCGCCGCGCGATGAATATTTCTTTTACGGCGGATTCGTTTGATCACGCTGTTTCGATGCTTCATGAGGTGGTCGAAGGACCGTACCGCTGTCTGATCGAGGATCTGAGCATTCAGGATGATAAAGATCTGGAAAATGAAGAGTTAGAGGATATCCGCATCCACCCGGTGGCGGTGGCGTTCCAGCTGACTTATTTTGAGACCCGCTACGATGCGGAATCAGAAGAAGGCCTGGAGCTGGAACCGGAGGAGACGCAGGCACCGTCGGGACTGGCAAATGCGGATGTGTC
>NZ_FR895033.1:0-2041 GCF_000434655.1 Clostridium sp. CAG:43
GGTTTCGCGCCGATCCCCAGAAATCCGGCGCTTCCTTTTTCGACCACTTCGTACTCTAATTTATCACTGGTGGTTTCCAGTTCAATCAGTGCCTTTGTTACTGCCTCATCGACTGTCTTAGCGGTAACCGTAATCATATCCATCCTGCGCCCTCCTTCTATTTTTTCGCGTGCTTATCGTTGTACTTCTGCACCATCTTTGCCTTGGAAGCCAGACTGCCCGGCTTCGGATCGGAATTGTAAAATGCTTCAGACGCCTCCATCTGCTTTTTATTGCGGGAGATCTTGTCCTCTTTCGCCTTGCTTTCCGCATCCTCGCGTGCCTGCAGCGCCTTTAAATTCACGCTTGCCTTCTCGCTGACATTGGCCGGCGGCAGACCTTTTCTCGCTCTCTTCTTGTTCATCTTCTCCACGTTGCGGCGGATCAGATCATCGACATCGATCTTGTTCATATGTGCATTTACGATCAGCTGCTGAACGAGCTGGAATGCACCCTGAACGACCCAGTAGATACCGATCGCAGACGGCAGGGAGAAACAGAAGAATACGGACATCAGCGGCATCGTGATCATCATGCTGTTCATCATGCTCGCGCCCGGCGCGTCCTGATCCACCTGCTGTAAATTGGAAATCAGCTTGGTGGAGATCCACTGGGTCAGACCTGCGAGGATCGGGATGATCCATGCGATCGTGATGTGGTTAAAACCGGTAAACGGCGGAGTTGCCAGATTAATGCCGAAGAAATAGTTCATCTGCTCAATCTTGCTCGCATTTTCTGCGATCGTCGAAGAGATCTGCGGGAATAAACTTTCCAGCGTATCCCATCCAGCCGGTGTCAACTTATATAACATATCTACAACTTTGTTTGCCACGGTGTAGTCTACCTTGTCCACCGCCATGCCGACACCGCTTGCCAGCTCGGAAATCTTGTTGATGTAATCCGGCTGCCCCATCAGCGGGTTCGCTACGTTGTCAAAAAAGACACGTACTGACGGTACGTATGCCGGAATGTTGTAGATAACCCGGTACAAAGCGAAGATAATCGGAAGCTGAATCGCCATCGGCAGACATCCTGCCATCGGATTCGAGCCATATTTCTCATAGACTGCCTGCATCTCGACCTGTTGTTTAGCCATCGATGCCTGATCGGTTTTTCCCTTATACCTATTCTGAACCGCCTTGATTTCAGGGTTCATAAGCGACATAAGTTTTGACGATTCCTGCTGTTTGATCGTCAGAGGAAATAACAGTAACTTTGTGATAATGGTAAACAGGATGATACACAGACCGATATTCATGATCCCCATGCTGCTGGTAATCCGGAATAAAAAGTCCATGATATAACCAAACACGCTGGCGATCGGTCCCATGATCGAACCTGCCTTTGTCGCAACTAAAACGCTAACGTCCAATGAACTACCTCCTCATCCTTTACGGAACTGGATCATAACCGCCTTCTGCAAATGGATTACAGCGAAGAATCCGCTTACATGCCAAAATCATACCTTTTACAGCGCCGTACTTTTTAAGTGCCTGGATGGCGTACTCCGAGCACGTCGGCGTGTACTTGCAGTGAGGTCCTGTCATAGGGGAAATATAGAGCTGATATCCCCGAATCATCTTTATCAAGATCTTCTTAATCAATATTCTCACTTCGATTCTCCAGAATGTTATGCAGTCCGCATAAGTGCAGGTATGCACTCTCAATTTTTTTGAAGTCTGCTTCTTTCGCTGCCGGTCTGGCAACGACTACGATGTCTAATCCGAGTCTGACTCTGTCCTTATTTAACCGATAGCTCTCCCGTACCAACCTTGTCACGTGATGGCGGACCACGCTGTTTCCAACCTTTTTGCTGACGGAGATACCGATCCGAGGCTCCTTCCCGTCATCCATCCGCTTCACGTACATAACCAGAAGCTTATTGGCATAGGATTTCCCTGTCTTGTAAACCTTTTGAAATTCGCTGTTCTTCTTAATTGAATTAAAACGCTTCATTAAAATCACCAATGATAAATAATATAAAAAAGAATGTGCCCTGGCA
>NZ_FR895034.1:0-321 GCF_000434655.1 Clostridium sp. CAG:43
AGAAATACAGACCGGAGATCATGAAGAAAGAGATAGATATGAGCTCTTATGATGAAATTCTTCTGGGATTCCCTATCTGGTGGTATGTAGCTCCAACAATTATCAATACATTTTTGGAAGCCTATGATTTCAGCGGTAAAAAGATCGTCCTTTTTGCAACATCCGGTGGAAGTGGATTCGGTAATACTGTAAAAGAATTGCAGCCATCCGCACCAGAGGCTGTTATCACAGAAGGTAGTCTGTTAAACCGCGGAACAAAACAGAAAGTCAGTGAGTGGGTAAATTCTTTATAAACAGCAGTGTTATGTAGGTATACAGAAT
>NZ_FR895034.1:335-8172 GCF_000434655.1 Clostridium sp. CAG:43
ATACAGAATATAAAAAAATAGTACAGACAGCAGGAAGCAATGCGCTTGGCGAATTTGCGCCGGAGTTTGCACATTTTAACGAAAGGGCATAATTTTTTCATTCGTTCTTGACAAGTAACCATTCGGTAACTATAATGAAGTTACCGAATGGTTACTTTGATAAAGGAGATAATTATGGCAGAGGGTACAAAGGAACGGATTTTGAGAACAGCACTGGAACTGTTTGCGCAGAACGGCTATCTGGGGACATCTATGAATGACATTGCAGGGCAGTTAGGAATTACGAAAGCTGCTTTATATAAGCACTATGCCGGCAAACAGGAAATCTTAGATAAGATCGTGGAGCGAATGAATAAGATGGACTATGAGCGCGTTGAGGCATATGAAATGCCGGAAACGGAACCGGACGGCTTTGCGGAAGCATATCTGCATACACCAATTCAAAAAATTCGCACATACAGCCTTGCCCAGTTTGACCATTGGACAAAGGAACCGTTTTCCTCCAATTTTCGTAAAATGCTGACACTGGAGCAGTATCGTGATCCCAAGCTTGCACAGCTCCACCACGACTATCTGGCGGGCGGGCCTCTGGAGTATATGGCGGCCATCTTCCGCAAGCTGGCAGATTCTGATGAGGACGCTATGCAGCTTGCGCTGGAGTTCTATGGGCCGATGTATCTTTTATACAGTGTCTACGACGGTGCAGAGGAAAAGGAATCGGTTTCTTCCTTGTTGGCGACACACATTGATCGCTTTATTGCCAAGGTTGAGGCTGGTTACAGAGCAGAAGCTGCCGGGACAGCTGTTTTAAGCAGGAGGAATAACGGATGAACTATATTCGGATCACAAAAGACAATATTGACAAGGAACATATCTGCTGCGCCATGTCCGGCAAGCAGAGTGTTGCAAAAAAGGAATGGCTGCGGCAGCGCTTTGAGGATGGACTTGTTTTCTATCGCAGCGAAGAACGCGGCAAATGCTTTATCGAATACATTCCGGCTGAAAACGCCTGGGTGCCGATTGCGGCAGATGGTTATCTTTACATTAACTGCTTATGGGTATCCGGCTCCATGAAGGGACACGGATATTCGAATGATCTGCTGGAGGCATGTATCTGTGATGCCAGGGCGCAGGGAAAGAAAGGTATTTGCATTCTGTGCGCGGAGGGCCGAAAGCGGGAATTCCTCGCTGACCCGAAATTCCTTACCTATAAGGGCTTCCGTGTGGCAGACATATCCGACTGCGGGATCAATCTTATGTATCTTCCCATTGAATCGGGTGCACAACCGCCGTATTTCAAGGAATGTGCGAAACATCCGGTGATTGAAGAAGCAGGTTTTGTTCTTTATTACACCGATCAATGCCCATATACCTATTATTGGGTGCCAAGAGTGCAGGAGGCGGCGAAGGAACATGGTATTCCGTTTAAGGTTATCCATATCACTGATAAAGAAAGCGCACAGAATGTACCTGCACCGGTCACGACCTATGCACTGTTTCGGGACGGTCAGTTTCTGACACAGAGTATCCAGTCAGATAAAAAATTTCTGGCGCTGGCAGNNNNTTTCTGGCGCTGGCAGGTTTGCAAAATTGATTTTACTCCGCTATTTTTGTGTCGCTTTTTGATGAGATCACCCCAAAGGGTGTTGCGAAGGATACCCCTGAACGCTTTGCGTTGTTCAGCGCTCCGTTTATTCGCCTCTGGATTTGGGTCCTGACACCGTTGTAATACACAATAAAGCTATCGCGCGATTCACAAGGAGTGAGTATAAAGCCCTGCAAAAGTGCTTTCGGATTTAAAAAAAGGGATTCCGATACTGACAGAAAGGAAAAATATGGAGAAAAAATTGCAAAATCCAACCTCTAACAAAAATGAAACACCCGCACCGCAGGGAGGCAAATGGCCGGACGAGACGATCATTCGCTATATCATCCGTGCTTTTTTGCTGCTTATTGTATTCGCATGGGCGCTGGTAAACCTTGACGCTGTTTTGTGTTTTCTCGGCAAGGTGCTTGTACTGTTCACCCCGTTTCTGATCGGCGGCGCGATTGCTTTTTTGATCAACGTAGTTCTTCGGCCAATGGAATGCTGCTGGAACAAGGCGTGCCGCAAAGCTCCTGCAAAGCTGACCCGCCCCGTGTGCCTGACAGCAAGCACCGTGCTTATCCTTGGAATTCTATTTGCTGTGGTATTTATGATGCTCCCCAGCTTGCGGGAATCCGGCGATGAGTTTATCCACAACATTCCGGTCTATGTGGAGGAAATCGGGCGGTGGTGGGCTGACGTTGTCCAGTTTGCTGCAAAATATAACATTGTTCTGCCTGAATATGTCATAGACTCTGATCGGTTGATTGAGAAGGTCACCGCCTTGATCAGTGACAAGGAAAGCGGGATTCTCACCGTGACATGGGGCGCGGCAACCTCTGTCCTGTCAGTTTTTGTGGACGCCTTCTTGGGATTTGTTTTTGCACTTTATCTGCTTGCAAAGAAGGAGGCCGTCGCGGCACATTTGAAAAAACTCATTGAGACAGTCCTTCCGCAAAAGACGGCGCAGCGGCTTCTTAGGATTGCCGCGCTGACCAATCAGACCTTCACAAATTTTGTCAGCGGCCAGCTTACCGAAGCGGTTATCATCGGTGTTCTGTGCTTCTTTGGAATGCTGATTCTTGGGATTCCGTATGCTGGTGCTGTCTCCGCGTTTGTGGCCGTCACTGCGCTGATGCCGATTTTTGGCGCATGGATTGGCGGCGGCTTTGGTGCGTTTTTGATTCTGCTGGCGGAACCTGGCAAGGCTCTGTGGTTCATTCTCTTTCTGATCGTTTTGCAGCAGGTGGAGGGCAATCTGATTTATCCCAAGGTGGTCGGCAAGTCCGTCGGACTTCCTGGACTGCTTGTGCTGATGGCTGTTACGATTGGCGGCGAAGCATTCGGCATCTTAGGGATGCTGTTCAGCGTTCCCGTCTGCGCCGTGCTGTTCAGCCTTTATCTGGAGTTCATGAAGAAAGCAAGCACCCTTTAAGCTGTGGTCTATTCAACAAAGACCACGGCAATTATCGAGCATATTATTTACGATGAGATGGATGACCATTACGGCGCAGAGCCGGAATATCCCTGGAATGACTGGAAAGCTGTACTGAGGCGCAACGACAATAATAAATGGTATGGTTCTGAAAGTATCTGCTGATAAGTTGGGGGCGTCGGAAGCAGCCGGCATTGATCTAGGGCTGCCGTTCGAGGAAAAACGAAGGGTTTTCGAGGGAGGCAAGTCAAATGGAAGACGTTCGACTTGAATTATTCATTAGTTCTTGATAAGTAACCATTCGGTAATCATAGCGTAGTTATCGAATGGTTACTTTAATGAAGAAAATAATTATGGCGGAAGGCACAAAGAAACGGATTTTGAGAACAGCACTGGAACTGTTTGCGCATACGTGCCCAGTAAAGGATAGAGTTGTATCTTAACCTGAGTATAGTTATAATACAATTATGACAGCTGCTTTCCCAGGATTATCAATGACGGAAATGATGTATGACGATGATAGGCAGCAGGGAATTTCCTGGGTATAAAAAAGCTTGCGAAGCTAATGAGAAGGGATGACATCATGGGACATTTTTATTTTGTAAGACATGGACAGACTGTGTGGAATGTGGAAAATAAGATTTGCGGAGCAACAGACAGTCCGTTGACGGAGCATGGACGGCAGCAGGCGGCTGAAACCGGGAAAAATATTGTAGAAAGCGGAATCAAGGCAGATGAGATTCTGTATTCACCCCTTAGCCGTGCAGCAGATACAGCAAAAATTATTTCTGAAATGAGCGGGATTCCCTGCAGGGAAGAACCAAGACTCATAGAGCAGAATTTTGGAAAATGGGAGTCTACGCCGAGAGACGGCAAAGAGTTTAAGAAGGCGAAAGAGTCCTTTGCCTGCCGATATGAAGGGGGAGAATCCATGCTGCAGCTTGCGCAGCGTATCTATAATCTGCTGGATGAGATAAAACAGGAGTCCGACCATAAGACATATATACTGGTGGCACACAATGGAATCTCAAGGATGATTCAGTCGTATTTTACGGATATGACCAATGGAGAATTTGCATCCTTTGGCGTAAAAAACTGCCAGGTGGTGCGGTATGACTTCTAATATGTATGACCTTTCCGGTCAGGCTGTGTTCTCGACCAAGGGATATCGTTTGGAATTATGGAGAATGCGGAGAAGTGATATCCGGGAAAAAAACATCCTGGAGCGAGGTGGGCAGTAAAGCTTACCGGGAAGCAGCGGGAGAGTAAAAATCACGTAACTGTTCAGTAGGTCTGCGGATTTACTGCGCTGACCGTACGAAAACATGGGCCAGCAGGCAAAAATCCCATTGCCGTAGGCAATTTTTAATGGATTTTTGCGCGTGACTGTGAAGGTACTGAACAGTTACAAAATCACAAACTTAAGGAGGAGAGATGAATCCAAATAAAAAGGATGATGCGAGCTACCTGCAGACGGTTGGTCGTGCCCTAACTATTTTAGAAATGTTCAGACAGCAGAATACACTGTCTCTGCCGTCGATTGCCAAGGAGCTGGGGGTGGGAAAAACCATCGCCTATCGATTGGTACATACTTTGACCGAAGAGGGATTCTTAACACAGGATCCTTTTACGAAACAGTACTCTTTGGGAGAGCAGGTGCTGATATTGGGATTTTGTGCGGTGCATAGGCTGGATGTTAAACGAATTGCTCACGATTTTCTTTGGAATTTCCATGAGCGTACCAAGATCAGTACATATCTTACGATTCCGTGCGGAAATCAGAGTTTGTGTGTGGATCGTGTGGTCTCAGATAATACTGGGCGTTTGAGTTCGGTGTTTGTGGGTGGGGTATACCCGTTGTTTCGTGGGGCAAGCAATCGAGTATTACTGGCATTTGCTTCGCCCCAATTTCAAAGCAGTTATTTGAATAGCTTAGAGTTGTCAGAAGAGGAGAAAACTCAGCTGAAGGAGGATTTGAAAGGTGCTCGAGCTCGTGGATATGATATTACTCATAACAGGCTGACAGAAGGACTGTTTGCCGTTGGATTTCCTATCTATAACTCAGCTAACCAGCTAGTGGCTGGTCTGAGTGTAGGGGGAGTAGATGATTCGGAACGACCAGACGTTGTGGAGAAATATATCCAGCAGGGGCGTCAACTGGCTGTTGAGATCAATAATCAAATGGGTTCAAACTATTACAGTAGAATATCTGATTGATTTGTTGCAGATGCAAATATAGGTAATAATATAAGAAATCAGGACAAAAGAAATGGTCTTTTGCCCTGATTTTCTTTTTGTCGCAAAAAAGTATAGATATAAAACTAATTTATGAGAATTCAATGTAGTATATTGACAAGACTCTGATAAAATGCTAATATAACAACATAATTCCTATGAAAGTAATTATATTCCTATAATAGGAATTTCGGACAAATGAACGATAGAAAGGAGAGTGAGAAGCATGAAGTATAAAGGTGCAGCAATTCAATACGACTGCCATTTTATGGATAAAGAGAAAAACTTGGCTGCTCTGACGAACTTGGTGCGTCAGGCAGCAGCTCAAGGGGCGAAGCTCATTGTCCTGCCAGAAATGTGCGCCACTGGATACTATTTTGAAAGTATGGAACAAGCGGCCAAGATGGCAGAGTCAGTAGTAAATGGCCAGACGGTAGGATTATTGGAGAATTTAGCAAAGGAGTTAGACTGCTATTTAGTTGCAGGACTTCCTGAGCTGGATGGAGAGAGATTGTACAATTCAGCGGTTCTTATAGGACCAGATGGGCTGATTGGCCGACATCGAAAAATGCACCATTATGTTCCTGATAGCACATGGGCTAAAACGGGAGATGAACCGGTAAAGGTGTTCGATACCCCTATTGGGAACATAGGCATACAGATTTGTATGGATCTAAGTTATCCGGAAGGACCTAGGTTAAGCCGGCTTATGGGAGCACAGGTTTTGTGTTCGCCTATGAACTGGAACGAGTCCTCTATCCCATCAGATATCTGGCTGACACGTGCTAAGGAAAACGGTATGTATGTGATTGCTTCTAATCGGCACGGAAATGAAAAAGGATTCGATTTCTGCGGCGGAAGCGGGATTATTGATCCAGAGGGCAGAGTAGTGGCATGTCAGCCTCATGGGGATGGAATTGCTATAGCTGAGATTGATTTAGAGATGAAGCCGGATCGAAGCGATATTCCTTTACGCCGTCCGAAACTCTACCGTGAACTTCAGTTACAGCGTTATCCATGGTATCAGAGCCAGTATTACCAAGCATATGCTACGGAGCCATTGCTTGAGGGAAAGCAATTTTCAACGGCGGTATGCAGCATAAAGCCAGAGAATCGGGAAGAAGGTTTTATGGCTGTAAAGCAGGCTATCAGCCAAGCGGGGAAGCAAGGAGATCGCTTGCTGGTTCTGCCTGAATTGGTGCTTGGAGGTGTGCCTGATGACTTGCAGCAAGCACAGTGCATGGCCATTCGAGAGGATGATCCTGTGTGGAAAGAGCTGTCTTCTCTAGTCATGGAGAATCATGTGGATGTGATTCTGGGCTTTGTATTAGAAGAAAACGGGAAGCTATGGAATGCAGCAGCATGCTTGTGCGAAGATGGTTCTCGTCATTACTATCGGAAGAGTCATCTGACTGAGAGAGAAGCACAGTGGGCGGAAGCAGGAGACTGTGCCGGACTGGTCCTTGATCGCCCTTATGGCAGAATCGGTGTACTGTTAGGCAACGAAATTTTTATTACGGAAGTGCCTCGATTGCTGGCCAATAGAGGATGCGATATTTTAGCTGTTCCAGCAGTGGAAAATCCGTCGTGCCCTCCTGGTATTCCAGAGGTTCAACAGGAGGTGGAACATTATCATCTTGCTAGGGTAAGGGCTAATGAAAATAGTACATACGCAGCCTTTGCGGCTCAAAAAGGAGTGAGCGGCATATTTGGTCCAGATATGTTCCTAGTACCGCGGAATGAGGTGGTGCTCAACGAGAGCGGATTTGCAGATATGACAATGGATACTCGATTTATATTCTCAGATGAAAGTGGGTGTCCAGTGATAAACCTGGTTCGAGAAAAGCCAATGCTTGGGACCAGACATACTACATGGTATGACAAGTTGATAGAAGAAACGGATTGTGTGCTTTAAAAGAAGGGAGAGCCATATGAGTGATAAAAAACAGGATGTGAATGCTGTGACAACTGAGTCTAACGTGGAAGATCAGGATTATATTTATACCCCGGTTCCTCAGAATAAGCGGTACGGATGGATTAAGATGTTTTTCGTCTGGTTATGTTGGAATGTAGTAGTAGGAGACCTGGCTACAGGTACGGCGTTGGGATCCAGCATGAAGTTTCGGGATGCTCTCATTGCCCTGTCAATCGGTGATATTATATTAGTGGTGGTCATGATTATGACTGTGTATATCGGTTCAAAAACCGGATTGGCAGCAATGTCATTGATTCGGTTTACCGTAGGTCGGGTAGGAACTTATATTTTCTCGGCGATTATCTGTGTGACCTCCGTGGGTTGGTTTGCCACCCAGTTGGGCTTCTTTGGGCAGATTTGGTCTCAGTATCTTCCGATAAGTGTACCGATCCTGGCAGTGCTGGGCGGAATTATGATGGCATCTACAGCGATTAAGGGATTTAAGGGAATGGAGAAGTTAAGCACATTTGCAGCGATTCCGTTGCTTCTGTTTATTGTTTTGGCACTGGTTAACTGTGTAAGATTGATTGGCGTAGATTCTTTGTTCTCTTATAGCCCTACGGGAAGTCAGATTGGCACCATGGCTACTGGCGTTACCACAGTTATT
>NZ_FR895035.1:0-535 GCF_000434655.1 Clostridium sp. CAG:43
ACAAGAAGTAATTTAGTTGTTATAAGTAATAATACTGTGTATTGGGCATAATCTAAGTTTCGCTAAGTTTCGCTTATGTAGGTGTCTGAGGGAAATTCGATAGTTAAAACATGAAAAAAAGCACTGAAAACCGTTTGATTATTGGTTTTACAGTGCTTTTTCTTTTACTAAAGAGAAAAAAAGCAGTGAATTTAAGTTTTGCTAAGTTTCACTGAGTTCTGATTTTACAGACCGCCATTGTTTCTTAGGCTCATATTTCCCACACCCGTCACAAGTCTGTGGCCAGTTGATTTTCCATTCAAAATATTCATCTCTGGTAATCTCACCGGATTTTAGTTCATCCATTCGAATTACCCATTCTTTCAGAAAATCATTCAAAACCCCATAGTCAAACCACATACAGACAGGTGCATGAGCCGGCCAGCCATCATTGTCATGATAGTAAACGGAAGTGTCTGCTACTTCATTACATTTTTCACCGGGAAATTTCTTAGGGAGAAACAGATGCAATGCAGATGGATTAAATTCATCCAGC
>NZ_FR895036.1:0-714 GCF_000434655.1 Clostridium sp. CAG:43
CCGAATGACCGCCCCTGGAGCACCACGCTCAAAAATGCCGCCAGAACAATACTGATCAGCATCGTTTTCTTGACTTCCACGCGAAAAGCGGACAGCACCAGAATGATCGCCGCCGGAATCACCGCGCTCCAGTGAAGCACAAAACTATTGGAAAAAAGCCCTTCCACATCCATCCGTCCGCTTCCGGCACTCATGGAACGTCCCACGATATAATAGAGAATACACGTAGCCGCAAATGGAACCAGCGATGTCTTTATCATTTCGCGGATATTTTCATAAATATCCGTCTTCGTCAGCACACAGACAAGATTCGCGCTGGACGATACCGGTGAACAGCGGTCGCCAAAATAGATGCCCGAAAGAATCGCGCCGCCGATCCAGAACGGGTCAAGCTCCATCGCACGTCCCATCGCCATACAGATAACACCCATCGTCGCGCCGGTTCCAAAGGAGGTTCCGGTCAGGATCGACACCATACAGTTAAGAAGGAACGCGATCACCAGAAATGCCGACGGCGACACCAGCTTCGACGACCAGCACACGATCACCGCAATCGTGCCGGATGCCCGCCACAGCGCTGTGATAAAGCCGATCAGTCCGAAAATCATCAGGATATTGCGGACGGTTTTAACGCCGGAAAGCGACATTTTTCCGAGTTCCGCAAGGCTGTGCTTCCGAATCAGGCCATACGCACAGAAAATCAGATAGCCGCCC
>NZ_FR895037.1:0-5604 GCF_000434655.1 Clostridium sp. CAG:43
TTCTCATCCATCATCATGGTCCTCAATTTAAAACCGTTCTGGAACAGCAGACAGTCCGCAATAGTTTGATTCTTGTATGCAGTCTATGTATTTCTCAATCAACTCTTTCTGTTCGTCCAACATTGTAAATCAATTCCCAAAGGATAATTTCTTCCGCCCGATTGTAAATGTTGTTCATAGCTTGTACCCATGCCATCTGGTCACTGGCTTTCAGTTCCTCAGTCACGCCCTCAGCGGCCTTCATCTGCTCAACAATCAGGGACAAACGCTCCTGTACCTGCTCGTTCAAATCGGCAAGGTAAGTCCAGAGCTGGCCGTCCAGAACCAAATCATTGAACATCATTGGATTGTGCTCTTTCAGATACTCTCGGTGCATCCGCCCATATTTCCCGATAGGGCGTTCCTTATTGGGAAGCTTCAGATCCGGGATGTAGTAATCTCCAACTAATACATATTCCATATTGTTGATACTCTTTTTGTTTTCCATAAACTTGACCTCGATTTCAAAATTTTTGTCACATCGAGACTCACTGGTGTAGTAGTGGTGTAGTAGCACTACCTTCAAGCCTGAAAAACCTTGATATTACAGGGGATTTTAGAGATTTCTGCACGTATTGCCGTGACAGATGAATAATACTTTTATCATAGTTTTGATTTACTCCTTTTTGCCCTAAAACGCCTTGATTTGCAAGGGTTTTAGGGGATTTTGTTAAACGCTCTGAAATTACGGATTGTGGCAAATCAGAGCAGAACTGAGCATGTTGTTACTACCTGTTAGTAGTAAAATTGGTAGTAAAACGGAAAGAGTTACTACTAAGAATTTTGCTCTTGATTTTGAAGTTTCTCAATCATCTGTCGAAAAACATTCATAGGAAGTACACAATCTTCATCAAGATGCTTTTCTAACTTTATCCAATCTAAGTGCTCATCCATTACATAATTTTTAACATCGTCAGAAACATTTACTCCAATCACCTCTAACACAGCAATGACTCAAATCCATTTCTTCTGAGAATATTCCGTAACCTGCTCGACATTCCAATATCATCATAATTTGTTTTTTCAGCGTACATAAAAGTTCCCTTTTGTCATTTTATTTGTCATATAACTTATCAACCTCTGCTTCATATACTGATTCAGTATGAGTATCAAACAGCACCCATTCCACCAAATCAAAGCTGTCCGGATTATCCTGCAAGAACCCGTTTACTGTATGTACTGCAATCTTTGCTGCCAACTCAACTGGAAAACTATATATTCCCGTTGATATAGAAGGAAATGCAATAGACCTGATTCCATTATCCATTGCCAGCTTCATGGAATTAAAATAGCAGTTAGCAAGAAGTTCCTCTTCTCTATTCCTTCCACCATTCCATATCGGTCCTACAGTATGTATCACATAATCACATGGCAGATTATAGGCTTTTGTTATCTTTGCTTCTCCAGTCTCACATCCGTGAAGTGTCCTGCACTCCGCCAGAAGCTCCGGTCCTGCTGCTCTATGAATCGCACCATCTACACCGCCTCCACCAAGAAGAGAGTTGTTTGCTGCATTCACGATTGCCTGCACCTCTGTTACTTTTGTTATGTCTCCCATTAAAGTCTTAATTAAGTACATTTAGTTCCATCCTTTCCAGATATCCGGCTGATAACCAAGTGTTGATTGCTTTCCGTTTCTTACTACTGGTGTTTTAATTACCTGTGGATTCTCAATCACCTTGTCGAGCTTATCTTCATCTGCGATATACTTAATAAGAGCAAGTAAATCCTTGTCCTTGCCATCCCAATTAACCATATTTTCTAATCCACCATTTGCCTGAGCTACTGAATTAAATTCTCCTTTGCTCATACCTTTTTCTTTCATATCAATGAACTGATACTTTATGCCCCGCTCCTTGAAAAAACGCTCCGCCTTCTTAGTATCATTGCATTTCTTTGTTCCAAATATCTGTATATTCATATCAGTATTCCTTCTCTATCTCTCCATTTATTCCATACATTTTCTTGAATGCATCAAGGTCTGCCTGGTTCTTAATCAGCATAATCTCTTCTATCTTACCTGTATGAATGTCCTTAAAGCCTGCAACCTGCTCGCCATTACATATGCTCGCTTTGATTACTGGTTTTTTTCTTTATCATATGTCTTTGTAACTATCTTTTTCTTAAATAGTCCCACTCTGAGTACCTTCTTTTGACTTTGCCATCAGTATAAGTTTTTCAAAGGACTGTGCAAAGCGTACATCATCTTCTTCTGTACGCTTTCTCGGTCCTTTCATATGATTCTTATGAGAGCTACGCCTTGCCTTCTTGTTAAGATGGCGCTCCATAAGCATCTGATCTATGTTCTCATTCGTGTACCACTTGCCTGATTGGTGAATAGCATATGCACCTTTTCCAAGAGCCATAGCAGCGACACCATAATCCTGCGATACTACTACATCCCCTTTATGGCAAATACTAATCAGCTTATAATCTACAGCATCTGCTCCTGCACCTACTACAATCACTTCGCTGTAATCAGAATACAAAATATGATTCGTATCACACAACAAGGTGGTAGAAATATTATATTTCTCTGCTATTGTCTCAACAATATCCACTACCGGACACGCATCTGCATCTACAAATATCTGCATATTTTTCCTCAAATCCACATCATATCAGTTGTGATTAACTGGTGTTCGTACTTCTATAAGATTTCCTGATGGATCATAAAATCTTACAAGCTTCTGTCCACCTTCAAGTTCCATTAATTCCGTAACATAACTTACAACATACTTGCCAGACTCCAGTTTTTCAATAATACCTTCTATATCATTATCTTCAAAATAAAGTTCTGTCATATTGTTATGTGGAGTTGTAGGTATTTCTGTACTGTCATACCATACATCTACATCCTGTAATACAAGCCCCTCAGACATTATTACATTACCTTCCAGCCTTGTAATCACACGCAATCCAAACAGTTCTTCATAAAAATCAATTGATTCGTCAATATTATCAACAATGATCAATACATTTTTCAAACTCATATTTTTTGTTCCTGCCTCTCCATTTCTCGTTGAATCCATGTCATAATTACATCTACAAGGTAATCCTGCTGCACCTGACTCAATTCCTTTCCTGGCTGCATTTTATGCCACTTTCGTATGCACTCCCTACAACATGTTGCCGTTGCGTGCTGAGCAATAAATACTGGGTGACCTTTCATCGGTGTTTGTTTACCATCATTCGCTATATATGCGGGAGCTTCTCTCTTTGCAATAAATTCCTTTACATGTTGCCGGATTGTATCCAACCTTTTTTCATGTATGTAATCAATATCTTTCTGTTTCAGATGAAAACTGCTTCGGAACTTTGAATTATCCAGTCGCTCAAATAACTGCCTGTACCATTCATCCTTAGTCATTAAAACTTCACTACTTCCAGCTCATGGGATGGACCGGTTGTGACACTGCCGCTCGACGCTTCCCCGTCCTTTGAGATCGGAATCGCCGCCCCCGTACGGGAAATGCAGTCGCCTGCGGCAGCAGAACTGATGAAATTTATGCAGAAGGATCTGATTCATGCCTTCGAGTAATCTATACGAACATCCGCTTTTTATACATTATTCGTCCTTCTTCACCTGTCGTAGCACCTCCTCCGGCACCGAATCCAACAGATAATTTTTATGTCCGCTATGCGGTCGGTTGGTATGCTCACGTGTCTGATTCTTCACACGGTCTACCTCTTCCTCAAAATCCCGCGCCGAATACAGCCCGCAGCCCTGCCCACGGATGATGATCTGTTCCAGACGGTCGGAGGTCGCTACCATCACCGTATATTTCCTCCCATTTTCATGGGCAAATTTTTCGATGTACTGATCAGCTGTCTCCGCCTCTTTCGTAAAGACTACATGAATGTTGTGGTAATCCGTCACCTCCGTCCGGTGTCCCTGCACCCGGTAAGCATCGAACACCGCTATCACCTCGATACCGCGGCTTCCCTGATAATCGCATAGAATATCCAGCAGCTTACCACGGGCGCTGTCAATGTTGATCTTTGCCAGCTCATTTAACTCGTCCCAGGAAAAAATAATGTTGTAGCCATCTACCAGCAGATATTCCCGAACCGCTGATGCCATTTTTCCTTTGGAGCTGCCAGTTCTGCTGTCCTGTCTGCCACTTTCCGGCGCTTTTCCTGCATGCTCAAATCCCCCTGCATTTCCAGCCACGGATCCTCCTGATTTTCCCACATTTCCAAATGTCGAAGCTCCAGCTGTCCCGGCTTTCGAATCGCTCTTCTGTCTCACCGCTTCCTGTCTCCGCGCCGTTTCTCCATACACACCCGCGCCGTACTGCTGCACTGGTCGTTTACTGGTTCCGCCCCAGCGGCGTTTTCCGCCGTCTTCCTTTTTATTGGCATGATAGGTGCGTGCCAGAATCGCATCGACCTCATCCGTTCCAATCCACATCTCCTCGACAGAACCTCCGCCCTGTCCGTCGGAGGAACGTGCGCCTGCTTCAATCGCCTCCATCCGCCGCTTTCCATTGGACGCACCCAGGCAGCTTTCCAGATGCATGTAATCTTTGACCTCGTCCCAGTTGACGACAAATCCAGCTCCGTGTGCACAGAAAACAGATCCGCTCGGGTTTGCCAGATCCGCATCCGGATCATACCCGGCTGCCGCAATGATTTCTTCTTCATTGTGGCACGGTCCGTAGCCATCGAGCGTGCAGATCATCTGTCCCAATCCGCCCGTGTACGCCGTCACCTCCGTCTGATATCCATCGAGTGCCGATACCGGGGCACGTCCGGTTAATATTGCCTGCCCGTCCTCCAGCGCCGGTCCCTCAAAGACGGCAAACCGCCGCTCCAGATCGGTCATTGCACGTCCCACCATCTTGTCCGGTATCGTCAGGTGAAAGGCATAAAATGGTTCCAACAGCACCGAATGCGCCTGCATCAGTCCCTGACGGACCGCCCGGTACACGGACTGTCGGAAATCGCCGCCTTCTGTATGTTTCACATGGGCGCGTCCCGATTTCAGCGTAATTTTCATATCCGTGATCGGCGCCCCAATCAGAACACCCCGGTGTACTTTTTCTTCCAGATGCGTCAGCACCAGTCGCTGCCAGTTTTTACTTAAAATATCTTCACTGCAATCGGTATCAAATACCAGCCCGCTGCCCGGTTCTCCCGGCTCCAGAAGCAGATGTACCTCCGCATAATGGCGGAGCGGCTCAAAATGCCCGACACCCTCGACCGTATCGGTGATCGTTTCTTTATATACAATGCTGCGCCCGCCAAACCGGACATTTACCCCAAAACGCTCTGCAATCAGGCTTTTCAGAATCTCCATCTGGATCTCGCCCATGATCTGGGCGTGAATCTCTTTCTTTTCTTCCTCCCAGACAATATGAAGCTCCGGCTCTTCTTCCTCTAATTGAAGCAGTTTCGGCAGCATCGCCGCCGCATCCACATCCTCCGGAAGCTCGACGCGATACGTCAAAACCGGCTCCAGCACCGGTTCCGCGCCCATTTCACAGACTCCAAGCCCCTCGCCCGGTTTCGTGTGCAAAAGTCCCGTTGCCGCACAAATCATACCCGCCGGTGCCTCGCTCA
>NZ_FR895037.1:5612-6135 GCF_000434655.1 Clostridium sp. CAG:43
GCCGGTGCCTCGCTCACCGCCTCATACTTATCGCCTGAATACAGGCGGAGCTGATTTACCTTTTCCTCTCCGATCCGGTCTTTGACATGCAGCACGCCGCCCGTGATCTTCATATAAGTCAGGCGTTCGCCCTGGCTGTCGCGCACAATTTTAAATATTTTCGCCCCAAATTCATCCGGATACACTGGTTCCAGCGTATATTCTTCCAAACCGCGCATAAATTCTTCCACGCCCGTATTTTTGAGCGCCGAACCAAAATAACACGGAAACAGATCCCGGCTGGCAATCCGGCTGCGGATCGCATCTTTAGACACCTGTCCCGTCTCCAGAAATTCCTCCAATTCCGCTTCGCCGCTGACTGCTGCCTCTTCATAGAAACTTTCCGTCCCGTCCGCACCAAAATCAACGAAGTTGCCGCCCAGCGACTCTTTTAGGTCGCGCAGGACCTCCTGTTCCCGTCCCGGCGCCAGATCCATTTTATTGATAAAAAGGAACGCCGGAATCTGGTAGCGCGCCAGCAGTC
>NZ_FR895037.1:6144-6392 GCF_000434655.1 Clostridium sp. CAG:43
GCAGTCGCCACAGCGTCCTTGTATGCCCCTGCACGCCGTCTGAACCGCTGATGACCAGCACCGCATAGTCCAGCACCTGAAGCACCCGCTCCATTTCCGCTGAAAAATCCACATGTCCCGGCGTGTCCAAGAGCGTCACATCCATATCATCCCATGCAAGCCGCGCCTGCTTGGAAAAAATCGTGATTCCGCGCTTTTTCTCCAATTCATATGTGTCCAGGAACGCATCGCCCTTGTCCACCCGCCCC
>NZ_FR895038.1:0-2080 GCF_000434655.1 Clostridium sp. CAG:43
GCCCTGTCCAAGGGGAAGACCTGTGTCCGGATCGAAGCGATCCGGGGCAGCGTCCGTTGGCTGACTCTGTCCGAGCGGAAGTCCCGTCTCCGGGTCGAAGCGATCCGGAGCAGCGCCCGTTGGCTGATTTTGTCCAAGTGGAAGTCCCGTCTCCGGATCGAAAAGATCCGGTGCGGCATCGGTTGGCTGATTGTTCCCAAGTGGAAGACCTGTCTCCGGGTCAAAACGCGGTGCATCCTCTGGTTGTGGGTAAATCGGTTCACCCGTTTCCGGGTCATATAAGAAGTTTTCGTTTTGTTCGTTTTTCATACCTGCCATTCTCCTCTTGTATTAATAGAAATAAAAATGATGACCAAAGCCGGGAACCCCATATAAACCATCTATTACACTCTTGTTTTTGTTTCCCCAAGTGTGTCCATCTTTTTCCTGAAAAACATACACCCCGTTTTTTTCGTCATATTTGTATTGTATTTTCCCATTTTTAAAGGTTATGCCACGCTCATTGTCTTCCATAAGCACACCATCAAATAATCCATTTACCAGGTTTATATGTCGCGGATTCGGTCGTTCATTTTCATCATTTGTGCCATTAATACTTCTATAAAAAGTAGCATTTCCATTTGGTGCATCATTGGACCAATCGCAAAGAACTAAATTAGCGCCACCATGTCCGCCAAAATCCATCCAAATACTATTAGTCCCTATTCTTTTTCCATTTTGATAGTTCCCAATATATAACATGGTTCTTGAAAACTCAACATCGCCGCCGTCTATACCGTCCTTCCCGTGACCTATCATTGTAACCTTATAAAAGCCATAGCCTTCTCCATTGTTGGTTGAAGTCCAAACATCTTTTTGCGGAAGTTCAAAATTCTTTTTAGCTTCCCGTGCAATGTTGAGTGCATCTTCATAATTTCCGTTTTGTACCGCAGCTTTTATTTTTTGTACGGTAGAGTCGTCGAACCCTATATTAGGCGATGTTTCTTGCGTCTTTTTCGTCTCGGCAATACTTCCACTTACCGTATTTCCTGTAGTTTGTAAAGTGTTCTTTTTATTTTCTTTTGATGTTTTATGGTTAGATATAAAAGAATCCCATTTGGAAGAAAGGGATTTTTTTACACCTTTTCCTTTTTCTATTGCCCTCTTTCCGCGATCTTGCAATTTTCCAGTTACAGTATTCCAAGTCCCGGCAAAATCAAGCTCAATAGGCAGCTTAAATTTAGAATTTAATATATCATTTACAGCGGAATCGATTTCACCCTGTAATTCTCCTTTTACTTGTTCTAAGCCCCACTCACCCAGCTCCTTATTTACCGCTTCTTTGTCTCCGTTATAAAGTAACATTCCAATTTTTTCCCCACGATAAAAGAAATTCTCAATATCTTCAAACGAACATCCTAAGATTCTTTCCAAGGCTTTTTTTTCTTCTTTTGTCGCAGAATTCTTTGTTTTATCCCATCCAATCCAATCAAAGAACATTTTCACCAAAGAAGTTCCCTCTTCTGAATCCTTACTTTCATTCACATAAACCGTTTTGGTAGGTGTTTTTTTTCGTCTTCTTTACCAAATTTATGAGCGGAATTTTTTTTCGAATTTTCATCTCCATTACCAAATCCGCGATTTTTTTTCGAAGAGTCTTCATAAGAGTCTCTAGGATCGGAGTCATCTCCATAAACATGAACAATTTTATAAAAATTACCATTTTCATCTTGTCCTAAACCTGTAAGCGTAGAGGCAAAACTAATGTGTATACTAAATAAGCTAAAAAGAAATGCTGTTGCAAGGATTTTCATTATTTTATTCTTTTTAATTGTCAGCATCTATCTCACCTCCCTCTGTCGAGTTGTTAATCAATGTTTCAAATTCGGTCTCTAAACCATCTTTATCGGTTAAGAATCCTAAAATCGAACTTACTTTCCTATCTTCATCCCGTTTATCAATGGTAAACGCAATTTCATGATTTTCTTTGCGCAAAATCATTGTTTCATATGCAGAGGTATCATCACCATCCAGATTGCACCAGAGTAGAATTTTTACAGGTATCCATTGATCTTCAATCATTTGATTGGCATATGAATCT
>NZ_FR895038.1:2139-3608 GCF_000434655.1 Clostridium sp. CAG:43
CTTCCGATCGGCTTTCTACGCCAACTACTGCCCCATTATCATCACATAAAATATTGGCTGAACCGTTGTCCCATTCATCACGAAAGGATTTTGTGATTTTTTCTTCCGCATCCTGTGATGTCATTTCTAATGCATTTGATAAATCGGATGAACTGGTTTTCTGTGTACACCCGCTTAGTAAAAGACATATTCCCACTACAATATATACAATTATTTTTTTCATACCTTTTTCCATTTCCCTTTACCACGTACTTCCCGTTATCTCAGCACTATACAACTGCCGTTTTTCATCCAGCGTCAGACTTCCGGCATACTCCGAAAACTTCCACTTGCCATCGCTTCCTTTTCGAAGGATATACTCCGGCTTCTGGTTGACTTTCGCCCATGCTCGCACGGTGGTGGAATCGTCCAGATTGGAATAGCCGCGTGCATTCAGGTAGCTGATGATATCGGCTGCCATCGTCCGCTGGCTCTTTCTAAGATCTCCCAGCACCTCATCGTAAACTACGTCATAATTTTCGTTTGCTTTTAAATGAATCGTATTTTCATCTTCCACCGTCACACTGGTTACCTCATAGTCCATCAGCGTCTCTTCGGCTACGTTGGAAAATCCGCCGGTTACCTGCTTCTTCATCTGCCACTGGATTGACCATGTGTTGTCGGCTGCCACCGTATTGTCTACATATTGTTCGAGCTGCTCATAGTGATGATTGTTCATATCTATGATGTAGCTTCTCAGATAACTTCCGAGCAGCGATTCGAAAAACTCATCGCCTGCTTTAATGTTCATCTCGCTTTCGCCGCCCTTGCTACCATCCTGTACATAGACGGAGACATCCCGGGTGTCAAGAATCGTTTTTGCGTCGTCCACTTCGTACTCTACGACGTAGTACTCTTTGATCTGACGGTAAATCTGGCTGTAAAATGCGTTCATATCTGCATTGAACTGTGCCATGTTTTTAAAGCTTCCGCCGGATGCCTCGGCAATCTGGCGGAGTTCTGCGTCTGCGCCGGAGGTGGAGGTATCACCGATTCGCACGATGAAGACCGGAATCCGGTATCTCGATACGACGTTTACGACATCCTGCGCCGTATTGTAGCTGTGTTCATCTATTCCGTCGGTAAATGCAATGACGCATTTCGCACCTTCCTGACCGGAAACATCCTGTACACCGTAGATAATCGAATCATAGAGTTTAGTTCCGCCATATGCAGCATAGCTGCTGATCTCGGAATTTAACCGTCCGGCATCGGAGGTGAAATAGCCTGTTTTATCGATATCGCTGTTAAACGGCGTCAGTTTGACGCGGTCGCCTGCACCGAACTGTACGGTGTCGATGAAGTGATGCATAACATCCTTCGCTGCTTCCATATTTCCATTCTGCATGCTTCCGCTGGTGTCCGCGAGAAGATCCATGTTTAAGCCTTCGTTCTCGTTCATCAGAACGGCTTTCTCCACGGAACGGCGC
>NZ_FR895039.1:0-903 GCF_000434655.1 Clostridium sp. CAG:43
GTTGCAAGTAATTTCATTCTTTTCGTACAGTGCTTCCGCTGTTTGATTTAAGCCAGATTCTGGTTTAAAATAACATACTTTGAACGGAATACCTCTATGTTTAAATCCATGTCGCAGTACAGAAATAAGTCCGTCCATATCACATGCATTGTTGAAAGCAAGGCAGAATTTTCGTTCTGGATCTACTTTATTCTGCAATAAAAAGCGTTTCCACTCTTTCGGTTGCGTTCTCTGAATAAATCTCAACAGCGTATCTTTATAAACACCAAGCTGAGGATCATACACATCGTTATTATGTGTATATCCACCTGCCGGTGATAAAAAGAATTCTTCAATGTCTGCCTCGAAGCGTTTTTCTGTTGTAACATCTATACTCAAGATTCTGGCACCTCCTTTTTCCCTGTTACATATTCGTAAATCAGGGATCTTTTATAACTTTTTAATTCATTAACAAATTTCTCTTTTTTTATAATCAACTGATCAATTTGCGGTATTTTTTTATTTAAATATACTGCAATTTCCTGTTGTTCTTTTCTAGGTGGAACTGGAAATAATATTGAAAAAAATCCCTGTGGATATAATCTAAGTCTTGACGCAGTTATTCCAGTAGAATATGCTGCGTATGTAGCTACTAATGGCGGGATACGTAACAAATACTCAAGATAATCTGCATCATACGTATCTGCTTTTTGTCTATATGTGTTATATGAAGGGCTTATTACTCCATAATATTTTGATACACCTATCGCACCTTGCCACATCCACATTGTATTAGCAGCAACATCTCCTTCATGACATATTTTATAATCAACTAAAGATTCCGACATAAACATATTTACATTTTTATTTTTTCTTGGTGTCACACCTGTTATATGGGATACCGTTAACAATTCCTCTTCTCCT
>NZ_FR895040.1:0-22754 GCF_000434655.1 Clostridium sp. CAG:43
CGGCACAAGTTCCTGCACCCGGACCTGGCGCATCCACCCCGCCGCATACTCAATCGGAACCTTTTTATTCATCGGCGTGCCATCCGCATTGTACTTGGGATACTGATAGTCGTTCTCTGCCACTGCCAGTTCCCCGGTATAAACTTTTTCATACTCACCTGTCCCAGCTTCCACCGAAACCGTTCCTTTTCCCTCGTCTTTTCGATAAAAGCTCACGCCCTCCGGCAGCCCTGACACCACAATCTCATAAACTCCCTCTTTCGTGTCCTTTGACTCTGCCGAAAAGAAAATTTCATTCGTATCAGCTCCGCCATCGCCTGCCTGCTCTTCCCCATACATCTGCATGGAAATATGGGCATACCCTTCTCCCGGTTCCAGGGCCGCCGCCTCCAGATCCTGTCCCAGGTTTGTAACTGCGTGAAGTTTATTTCCAACCGAAAGTTCAAAGCCCTCGGATCGGCTTAATTCCTTGACATAATATTCCCCCATCAGAAGTGGGCGTCCAATCCAGGCATTCCCATTCTTTGACGTATTGTTATAATAAATCCGCTCCCAGGCTTTATCTGCCGTATAGTCATCGATCGCCGCATCTTGTGTATACAGATTTCCCGGCGCTTTCTTTCGCCATCCATCTGCTGCATCCGCAATCGACCCTTTCGAATAATCATAGGTTCGCCCCGGCGCCTCTGTACATGCCAGAAACGAGGCATCTCCATTTTTGTCTGTCGTCGCCACCGCCACCAGATGATTGGCCCGGTAAACTACCCCTGTTTTCCCATCCGGATGCAGCAGATCTTCTGCTGCAAACAAGCCATACACTGCGCCTTCCAGCGTTGCATCCCCCTGTGAGTCCCCAAGCGCATTGTAAGACTCATTTTCGCCCTTTTTCAGATCCAGATCCTTTTTATTGATATGTACCTCGCCCTCTGTCCGGTGATCGTAGATCCTCCAGGCATCTTTCTCGCCGTCTGCCCCATTGCAATGGCTGAAATTGCCAGCACTTCCCGGCTCTATCGCTGAACCCACACTCGCGGAAACAAGCGCCGATTCATAGGCAGGGAAAAATAGTGACTCTGCTGCCGAACCCGCCAGTGTTTCCGTTCTTTGTGACAACTGCGGATTTTGATACAACGAAGAAGGTGAATGCCAGCTTGTATAAAAACCTGCCTCGGTTGTCAATAAATCTGAGCCGGTTGCCATATATCGCCGAATACTTGCACGTTCCGCTTTTTCTGCTTCTTCTAAATCATCATCCGCTTCATCAATAAACACAAACCCTTTCTGGACACGATTTACCAGATGGTCCGAAATAGATACTTTCATCTCCGAGGCAGTTGCTTCCTTCTTCTCCTGTGTCAATTTTCTGCCTTTTTCATTTATGTCCTGTTTGTTTTCACTTGTCTTACTCCTATTTCTCCCCGCTTTGCTTCCTGTATCTTGCGGTTTTTCTCCTATCTCCGCCTCCGACGGTGTCCCTTTCCCCAGAAGCGCTGCATCCAATGCCGTAAACAGAACCACCCTCTGCGGCAAAACACGCATTTTTAACGGCCCTGGAAATACAGGACTCTTCCCCGCACTTTCTCCATTCTGATTTCCGGAAGCCTCTCCGATGCCCTGACTCCTTCTCACACTCTTCGTTCCCAGCACCACATCACGCGAATATCCGCCTCCAAAGGCTGCATTTGCCCCATGCTCAGATGCATCGGTTGTGATAATCTCAATTGGCAGGTCATCTGCATGTTCATCATGCAGAATATATCCATCCCGCGCTTTAAATTCTTTCCAGGTATAACTGTACTTCATGGAAATGAACTTCTCATACGTCTGCCCACAGTCCTCCTGGCAGCCAGACTTTGCATACGAAGTTTCCCCGTCTGCCCCTGTCGTCGGTCCCGCATCGGGTGTTTCTCCCTCGGAGCCGCCGTCTGACGCGATACCTTCTATCTCCCCTGCATCGACCTCCTCCATCATCCAGTGAAAATGGACGCCCTCAAAGTCTCCGCCCGCCTTTTCTTCACATTCCTCTTCGCACAAAAGCCAGCTATTTGCCAGGCGGATATTTTCTGCCTGCGCCGCCTCAATCTCATCCTCATTGATGACTTCTCCCTCTTCGTCCTCCTCTTCCTCTGGAACTGGTACAAAGGTCGGTGCCGGATGACCGTCACAGAACGTCTTGTCATAGTGATAACCATGCTCCACCGTCTGGGAGGCGTAGCCATCACCATCTGTTACCGCCGAACCCACTTGTCTGAAACCATCCCAGAGAACCGGCTCATCCTGATAATGGCTGGCATATGGTTCTCCGCCCTCATACAATTCGGCAGCTCCGTCCCGCTCAGTATTTACCCTGTTCTTATCGTCAAAGCGCTCAAAGAAGCCAAACCGCGCCCCTTCCAGCGCTTTCCCTGTCTCATGATCGTATTTATACATCTGCAGATTATAGGTGGAAGTAAAATCCTCTTCATGCCTAAATACCTCAAACTGAATGCCTCCCTGCTCCGGTATCGGGGTTGGAGCGCCCGCCAATGCAGCAAAATAATTGACCGGAACCACTCCGAGCTCCATCCATACCATCCGCTGATGAATCCACGGATCACTTTTGGCAGGCGTTCCGCCTCCGTGTGTCCCCGAACAGGTCACACACTCCCAGATTTGAAGCGACTGGTCAATCGCCTCCTCCGCCGAAGCATACCCCCCGCCGCCCGAAGCGTATGGGGTTCCTTCCACCCGGAAACGAATCAGGGCTTTCGACGGTTTTGGATTTGGATTTTTAAATATAATCTGCGAGTCGGTTTTTGTATATGTCCATCCATCGGTCGGAACCGGGCTGAATGAAACACCGTCATTGTTTGAAAATTCAAGCGGTACAGAACGGATAAAATCCCAATCCGAGCCATCCGGCGCAAACGACAGCGTCATAGTCGCCGCATCTACCTGTTTTGCCGTTCCCAGCGAGGTGCTGGAAGCTATCACATTTGGAATCTTTCCGCCGCCGACACCAGTATTTTCCTTTCCGCTGCCTCCGCCAGACAGCATTCCTCCCATTTGCATGTACGCCTCACTATTTGACGCAGCTGCCTCCAGCCACGGATATTTTGCCCGCACAGCTGGAACATAGAGGATTGTTTTCAGATCTTCCTCGGACACCATCTTGATAATTTCCGGTTTTCCCTGTGCTTTTGCTGCCACATTGATCGCCCGGATAAATGTATTTGCCTTTTCATCCCCCAGCGCTGCTCTGAGCGAGAGCATCGCCCAAAATACATATTTCTGTTCCTGACTGCTCAGCGGAACGGATGCCTGGGAGGGACGGTGTGCTTCATAGAGATCCCCTTTTTCTGCAATTCCCCAGATCGCATAACCGCCCTTATCGATACAATAAAGCTTGTGTCCCAGCAGCGTATCGCCATGGGCTGTCGTCAGTGTTGTCTGCTGACCGCTCGCAGGTGCCGCTTTCGCCGGAAAAACCGGGAATCCTGGCAAAAAAGCCATTCCTCCCAATATAATTGCCAGTACAAACGCCATCCCCCGTTTCACATTCTCTCTGTACCGATACTCCCCCATAAACTTCCTCCTCGTTTTTACTGCCCCGCGCCCCTTAACACCGGCAGTCCCTCGTTTTCTTTATTTTTCAGTTCCCCAAACTGATTTCAGCAGCGAGATAATCCCCTTTTCATACTCCTGTCTTGATATTTCCTGTCGTCCCCACTGTTCTTCTATCTGCCCCATCGGTGCCTGTATTTTCTCCCAGGCAGCCTCGGAAATCGTCCCTTCTCCCCGCATACTCAAGGTCAGCGCCAGCACATTGGCAAGACTGTCCGGATCCGCTTCATACTCCTTTCTTCTCTGCTCCCGCTCCTTATTCTCATAGCGGTAAAACTCCGTCTCAAAGTCAACCGGATATGTTTTCGCATTTGAAAATAGCGGCAGGCTGGAGGTCGGATCCGTCGCATACCACTGCGTGCCGATCCGCACCAGGCACGCATCATGGAGATATTCCGGCGTGTAGGTCACACACTCCAGCCCTACGATCTGGCATAGGAACTGAAATTCTTCCGCGAAATCCCGGCAGACGCCAACGCCTCCTTCCAAAACCGGGAAATCCTTTGCCTCTTCCGGCGAACCGTAATGATTCTGGTTAAAACCTCCCTCTCCGTTTGCAATCCGGTTATGCACATACAGAAGACGCGTTTTTTCATCCAAATGAATCCAGTCAAAACTATTGACAAATTTCTGCAGTTCTTCGACCGAAGCCCAGCTATAATTTGCTTTCGGTTCTCCCTTTGTATTCCACCCTGGATTTGCTTCCCCCGGATAACGGACTGCCTCTTTCAGGTAATATTCCGGATCGCTGATCTCTGGGTGCTGCTCTGAAAAAATACTTCCATTTCCATAAAAACTCATCTCTCCATTCTGCCACTCCCATCTCAGACTCTCTGTGTCCTTCCATTCACCACCATGCGTCCCCTGATTGCCCGCATAAGCACTGAAACCTCCGGCTGCGATCATGGCTGCTGCCAGCACGGCTGTACATCCCGATTTGTTGGTTGTTTTCTTATCCTGTTTCATTTTTTATACCCCCATTTTTTATTCTTTTCGTGTCATTCCACTTCATTTTCCTGTTTGCCTCTGTTTTCTTCTCTCCTCCTCTCTCAGCTTCTCGTCTGTACTATTCCGTCCAGCACCCAGGAACCATCCGCATTGACTAAATTCCCATCGGGGGTGTGCGTATTTCGATACAAACGTCCCCTCATTCCATCAGATTTTTCCTGAAAATAGTAACAATGAAACACTCCATCGCTTCCCGGCAGCCAGTTCCAGCCAGTCAGCATACGCCCCTGTGTTCCATCCATTTCCGTCCAGAGATAATATGTGTTTCCATCCACATCCGTATACCAGCCGTTCACCATCCTGCCATCTGCATCAAATCGGAACCAGTCAAACGTACTCTGCCCCTTTGCCGGATCGGCATATGGATTGTGGACAGCCGCCCATTCAGAAGCATAACTTCTACCGCCCGCTTCAAACTGCCAGCTTCCATCTGCATTCTTCCGCCAGTTTCCAGCTACTACATATTCCGGTATGGCTGCCGCATCCGCATTCTGCCCGGGGCCTGCCTGTCCTTCTGTCAGATTTCCAATACCCGCTCCTGTCAAATCACTGAACCCCGATGCCGGTCCGGTTGCATTCGCTGCACTGCTTCCCCCCTTTCCAGAAGAAGAGCCTCCACCCAAGCCGCCGCCCGAATGAGAACCTCCGCCCGAATGGGAACCTCCGCTGTATGTCTGATCGACCGCCTCATACTGAATTGTGACTGCCGCCCGGTCCGTGAAGCCACCATCCTCGGTTTTCACGGTCACATATGCCGTATGGCTGCCTGATTTTAAGTATTGACGGTCAAGCTCCTGTATCCAGGAAGCCGTCGTATTGACCGTCACGGTTCCATCCGATGATACATACAGCGAATCATCACTTGCCTGATATGTCACTTTCTGGTTAAACGCCTGCGCCGGAAATACCGACGCTGTCAGCTTTTTCGCACCGGTTCCCGTCCATGCCTCCACCGGACGATAACCTGCCCCCGTCCGGGTGCGTTTGATCTCGTATTGCAGCGTTTTCGGTATAAGGCTGATGCCTTCCACACAAATCTTCGATTCGTCCACTGTCCGGAAATCCACCTGTACTCTGCACGATGCCGTCTGCCGGTTTCCAAGCATATCATCGCCGATCACTGTCACCTTCGTCGTGCGGCTGCCGGAAGCTGTCTGTATTTCATACGGTGTATTCACATGTCTGCCCTGATCTGCCGCGATCAGATCCCGGATCCATTTTGCATCCTTTTTCGCCTGCACACCGGCAGACTTGTCCTCGCCGTCCACCGAAATCAGTGCTGCGTCACCGACAGTCCACGATATATCTTTCCGGTCAAAATAATCGGGTGTAAAAGACGCACTCAAGACCTGCGGTGCCGTAACCCGGATCGTTTCATCTGGATGTTTCCGATTTCCGTTTAATGTCCGCACCACCTCAAATTTCAACTGATCCTGATTTAGTGCCGCACCTTCATTGGCTACATAGGTCTGATCCTTGATCTGGAACGTAACCTCAATCCGCGCATTTCCCCGGCACGGCTTCCCATCAAAGCTCGCTGCCGGTTTCGTCTCTGCCGTCAGCACCGCTACGCCGCCGTTCTGATACCCTGCTCCGTATATGTCGCTTCCGATCGCATACTGGTATCCGCGGTCTGCCTGCTCTTTTTCCAGTTTCCGGACTATATCAGTGATAAACGAACTATTTAAATTTACCTGGACTGACGCGCTCTTTTTCGTATAACCACTTTCCTCATCGTCATTTGGAAGTAACGTAATCAAATCTGAATCATCGATACTCCAGCGCACCGATGCATCCGCCACATCATTATTCCGATCCACAATCGCCTGCACCGTCACCGGCTGCACCTGTGTTCCCGCCTGCAGATTTCCATGGATGTACGTCGCAATTAATTTTCCATTTCCATCCATCACGCGTGTGACTTTCGTCGGATGTTTCCGGTTTCCGGTCCGCTCCTGCACCACCTGGAATTTCGTCACGCCCGGCGTCAGCCCGACCGAAACTGCCACCTTTTTATAAACCGCTGACACCTGCGTATTTTCCTCCGGCATCGTAAAACAATACTCGCCGCCATTTACATAAGTAGTATCTTTCCGGCTCTTCCCACGCGTATACGTCGGAACTCCCTCCATCTGAAAGCGCGCTTTTTCCGCCTGCTTTGCCGAGGTGCTGACCGTCACCGTCTTTCCCGGTGCCACCGCACCGCGATGTTTTTTATCGAGTGTCCGGTAATACGCGCCATTTCCCCGTGCTTCCAGCACTGCCACATCGTAATAATTCGTTCCATTGGAGACGGTATCGACCTGCGGAATCGTAATCAGATAACCACGGACCGGGCGTCCCGCATCATTTGGTGCAAAATGGTCAAGATCGTACCCCACCGACTCCGCATCCATCTCCCCGCCCAGCTCTTCATCCACAATTGAGAGAATCCCCTGTTCCAGTTCTTCATAAAAATATCGCTCGTCCACATCCCGCGTGACACCGCCGGATACCAGCGTGAAGAAATTGTCCTTCGCGTGGGAATATCCGATGTGCGACGCGTATGTATACTGGTTATCATCTGAAATGCCGCTTCCACAGACATTGTTTGCGATTTTTGCCTCCGTATCCGCAAACAGGTACGCGATGTCATCCCCATATTTAAAATAATTAGCTGGTGCGCGGTATCCGATGAAGGTTCCTCTGTGTCCGGCAGCCCCGGTTCCTGACTGACCGATCATTCCCTCAAACCGCCCCACTTTCAAGTCTCCGCTGATTCGTTCTCCAACGAGTCCTCCGACATTCTGGCTGCCAGAACCGCCGATCGTGCCATTTACATAGGTATTGTAGAGAGCCGCCCCATTCTGAAGCCCCACGATTCCGCCGACAGTCGCATCCGTTCCCTGAATCCGCGAGGTACTGTTATCCCCGGTGCGGACCTGACAGTCAATGATACGAGAATCATCCGACGCTTCCCCGGCGATTCCGCCCGCAAGCGCCTGCGCTCCGGCTGCACGTCCCGTCGTTCGGACGGTTACCTGTGCCATTCCGTTTTCCACCGTGCTGCCTTCCATGTGCCCGATTATTCCACCGACCGCTCCGGTTCCTTCCACATCGCCTTTTACCTGACAATTAAAAATCTTGGAATCCTTCGCATTTCCTGCCAAAATTCCCACCTGACGCACTCCTTTGACCGGCTTTCCTGGTTCCAGCATCAGATTTCGGATCTCCGCCCCATCCAGCGCACCAAAGAATCCAACATTCGGCGAACTGCCTCCTGCAAACCGGAAATTTGAAATCTTATAACCGTTTCCATCCAGATTTGCCGTAAACGGGTGCGTCACCTCCCCTGAAAATTCCGAATCATCCCGGTAATAACCGATCGGATTCCAGTCCATTCCTCCCAGATCGATGTTCGCCGTCAGCTCAAACCATGCGCCCCGGTAATCCCCCACGATCTCTTCTTCCACCTCGCCATAATCCGGCTGCATGCCAAACGCCGCCAGGAAGCTAAGTCCCATCAGCTGATGTTTCGTGCGTATCTGATACGGTTTTTGTTTCGTTCCAAGTCCATGTGTTCCATCCAGAAAGCTCAAATCCGCCACATCCCAGTTTTCCCAGAGATTTCCGAGGCTGGCGCTGACGCTAACGCGCGGCATGATTAATTGTGAAGGAGTTGCCTCTATGACTTTGGAAGAACGTAATTCAGAGGGAGTTGCCCTCACATCCGCATTCATAAGCTCACTGGACGATGCAGCCAGTTTCTGCCATTCTTTCCGCCTTTTTATGGCATCGTCTGTATCATCCAACTTTTCCTTCCTTTCCGAAATAATCCCCAAATCCCAATCCTCAAACACAAACCCGCTCGCCGCAAACGCCGGCAGCGTCGCCGACAAAAGCATCGTCGTCATCACCGCAAATGGAATCACTTTTTTCATCTTCTTTTTCCCCATACACGTTCCCCTCTTTCCCCAAACATTAGATTGATTTCCCCTTGTCCAATCTCTTCTCCTAATCAAACTGCCAAACAGCTTCACTCCCGCTTTCCAAGCTCAACAAGTATTCTTTTTTACATCTGTGACAGTGCAAATGCCGGACGTACTCCATATGTCTCACTGTCCGTCCTCACCGGACGCAGACAGCCATTTACCAGATCAACGCCATAAATCTGCTGATTATAAATGAATTTCCCGTTTTCATCCTGCAAATAAAAAGGCGTCCGCAGATAATATCCCTGTGAATAGGCACTGATCTGACTTTGTGGGTTATCATCCCCGGAATCAAACCGCCATAGATATTCCCGGTACGCAAGTGCCTCTTCCAATGACAGGCAGAAAAGCTGGTCGTTCATAAGCTGAAAACCAATATCATGACGCGCCAGTTCCCGCCCGGACGTCTGCGAAAATGCACCAGCCGCCGTGCTTCCCATGTACGCGGTCTGGATTCCCGTATGGATCGGTTCCAGACAGAAGCTGCTGTTCTGACTGTTTTTCTGCAGCCATGCGCGCACCTGCGAAGTTTTATAATTATTGTCTTTGCCAAACGAGAAAATCTTCATCTTTTTTCCCGGTGCCGTGTCCACATCCGCCCGGATCACGCGGTCACAGAGAAACAGCGCTGCTTTCCGGTGTTCATTCTGCCAGTCATGGTAATCGTCGTCGATACAGGTAAATGACAAAATCTCTCCGCCCACCTCGCGCAGCTGGACATCGCCCTCCTTCCAGATCACTTTTTCGGGCATTTCACTTTCGCTCCAATCCACGCTTCCACAGCGGTCACAGATTTGATCTCCGTTTTCATCCATGTGCCCCAGCGCCGGAAGACGCTCTATCTTTTCTTTCTGACATCGTCCGCAGACATACACTGCCCGCCCATTCTTTAAGCAATCATTTTCCTCCCACTCCCATTGGCTCCACTGATGCGTACAAGTACGGTCATCCCAGTTTCTCCGCACCCGGATGCGCGTGATGATATATTCCTTTCCATCCACCGAAAAGGAATCCTCTTCCACCTCAGAATAAACTGCGTCGTATTCCACCCCGATTGTTTTTGCCGACGGTGTAAAATCCTGACCAATCAGATAAAATTCATGCCACGCTGCATCCCCGATCGCAGATACCAGATTCCGGATCCTGGCATCATTTTCCGACTGATTTTGAACGGTCAGACCGGAACCGCTGCCCGATACCGCCGCATCCTCGCGCCCAAATATGGCGCACTCCGCCTCCCATGCACTCTGTTTCCATCGTTCCAGGCGTTTCCGAAGCGCCAGCATGGCGGCATCCTCCTCTGCCCCTATTTCTGGAACCTTGCCGCCTCTTTCATATTTGATATAAATTTTTTCAGTTCCTGTTCCATACAATTCAAATATTTGCGGTGACTGTACCGCTGATTTCCAGATATGCCCGTCGCTCCCTATGATTTGCTCTGGGAAAGATACGTTCAGGGAAGTTCCTTCCAAAACTTTGCCCGTCTGCGTATGAAATATAAGATGATTTGCATTCTCAGCATCTATAAATGAGACGCTGTAGCCGACTATGACAGCTGTTTCTGCCTGTTTCACTGCATTTTCAGCTGCCAGCGCCATTCTACCGGATGAAAATATCAATATCAGTGATATTCCCAAAATGGTACCATTCCGGCAGCGACACCCTTTATGAGCCCCCATGTTTATTTTTAACAACTCAAACCTCCCCCCAAACCTTTTTCACATTCCTTTTCTTATCCTCTTTCGCAAGTTATATAAGGTTACTGTTCACGCATACGTGCCCAGTAACGGAATTTGCCGTGGCTTCGCATTTAAATACGGCAAATTCCTGCTGCCACCACGTTTTCTTACGGCACTTTCGGTTCCAAAAGTGCCTACCTGTGAACAGTAACGCCTGTTTCCCTGCCTCAATCACATGAACCGTATATAAGTTCTAATTTGATTCAAAACACACTCTCACTCTGAGTCAGACAGCGGTTCTTTCCGTCTATAAAAAGCTTTCATTTTGCATTGCATATATCATATAATATATTGCACATTTTTTATAACGATACAGTTATCCGATTCTCCCAAATTTTCCTAAATCATCGAATTCTGTGCGAAACGCACCTCACAAATTACCAGAATAAAAAGATAAATTAGAACGAAACCACCTGCGACCGCAGTTCATTTCGATAAGATATATTGAGTCTAACACATCTATTCTCTAAATGCAAGAACTCTTTTGGAATTTTCACAACGAAAAACGCCCGCCCCAGAAAATAAAATTCATATTCCAAATTTCATTTTCCAGAGCAGGCACTTTCCCACTAACTCATATATAAATTCCTATTTATTTTATCTCAGCCACATTCTCCCAAGGGTATCCCACATCAATGCCGATGCATCGAGAACGACGCCATATCATACGCCTTCAGGTTCTCATGTACTTCTCTTGCATCTGCCTCGGCGATGAGTTTGTCTCTCGACTTCTTCGCCTCCATCTCGGCTTTGTGCTTGCTCGGTCCGCCGACACAGCCGCCGACGCACGCCATACCCTCGATGAAGTCCTCCGGCAGACGTCCCACTTTCAGAAGAAGAAGGGCTTTCTTACACTCAGCCGCACCGTTGCAGCGCGCTACCTTGATATCGGTATTCTCACCAGACTCCTTCAGACATTCTAATACCGCCGCTGTTACACCGCCGCCGTTGCCGAAGCGTTTTCCAAATACACTGGCTTCCTGCATACTGTTCTCTTCCGGCTCCAGATTTACGTCTTTCGCCCGCATCATCGCACGGATCTCTCCGTAAGTCATCGCATAGTCCGCATTGCCCTGGATATTCAGATCCAGCGTCTCGCTCTTCTTCGCGATACACGGTCCGATAAAGACAGTGACAACCTCCGGATCCTGCGCCTTCAACATACGGGAGATCGCACACATCGGGGAAACCGTCGTGGACATATTGTCAAGCAGCTGTGGAAAATGCTGTTTGATCATGTTGACAAATGCCGGACAGCAGGAGGTCGTCATCTTCTTGCCCTCTTTGTAAGCTTCCGCCCACTCTTCTGCCTCGGCTGCCGCGGTCATATCGCCGCCCAGACCAACCTCGATCATATCTGCAAATCCAATCTTCTTTAAAGCTGTTTTCCAGCTTGCAAACGTGATGTCCGGTCCAAACTGACCTTCGGTCGCCGGTGCCAGCATCGCTACGACCTTTTTGCCTGCGTTGATCAGGCGGATCACATCGACCATGAAGGTCTTGGAACCGATCGCACCGAACGGGCAGGAATGGATGCAGGCGCCACACTGGATACATTTTTTCTCATCGATCACACATATACCATACTCATCGTAGGTAATCGCATCCACTGGGCAGACCTTCTTACACGGGCGCTCCAGATGGGCAATCGCATTGTATGGGCATGCCTGGGAACACTTTCCGCACTCGCGGCATTTATCTGGGTCGATGTGCGCCTTGGTATTTCCCATGCTGATCGCTCCAAACGGACAGGAGTTCTGGCAGGCTTTACCCATACATTTACGGCAGTTATCGGTGACTGTGTAGGACGCAATCGGGCACTCCTCACAGGCTGCATTGATAACCTGTACGACGTTGTTTGTATTGCGGTCAGACGGACATTTACCTTCTGCCAGACGGATTCTCTGGCGGACAATCTCTCTCTCCTTGTATACACAGCAGCGGTACTGTGCCTGCGGACCAGGGCTGATTTTGTACGGAATATCGTCTCTTCCGTCCTCTAACTGATCATTCCAGGCAAGCTTTGCTACCTCATAAAGTATCTCATGTTTGATGCGCAGAATTGTCGCGTCATTCGTTACCATGGTTTATCCTCCTTATTAATAATACGTTACCGTAACTTTCTTTCCCATACCTTCGACTGCTTCTTTTAGCTGTTTGACCAGGTTCTGGCGGATTCCCAGATCAAACGCCATCCCTGGATTCTGGTAGGCGCTGTTCGCCGCCGTTCCCACAAACATATGTAATTCCGTGCAGTCTTCTATCAAAATCTTCGCGATCATGGACGCACCATTTTTCTTGTCCAACTCGCTGAAAAACTCAGAACTTAAATCGCATTCGATCAGATAGCGTTTCAGAAGTTCGATCGCTTTCCGCAGCGTCAGGACTCCCTCCGTCACCAGATCGATGCCTTCCATAAAAGCGATCGGCGGAATATCCGGGTCGCTGTAATCCATTGATACCCGCAGCGGTCGTCCCAGCTCCCGCGACAGGATCGTCGCGCTGGTTCCGCCCGATACAATGTGCTTTGCCGACTCATCTTTCATAAAATCCGCCGTGATCGTCTCATCGTCGTTGCGGTCGAGCGGCGGTCCCGTCATCAGGTTGACCGGTTTGCGGTCAATGATCCGAGCTACCACAACCGTCGTATCATCGCCCGGTTTTCCCTCATAAATCTGGCTGCATTCCGCACAGAGTGCCGCCGCCATACGTGCCGACGAAAGAGAGGTCAGGCATTGTTCCGAAACAAACTCTGCCACCGACTCCCACGGCCAGCCAAATTTATATTTGCCGCTCTTTCCGACTCCCGCGTGCGTCACGCCGTCGCTGACAAGTACCAGCGCATCACCCTTCTGAACCTGGAACCGGCACTCGCTGATCTCCTTGTCCTTGACGAGACGCTTGTATTTCTGCAGCTCCACCACATGACCACAGCGCAAAAAAATGCATCGCGGGTTATCATATTCAACTAAATATACCTCGCCGTTGTTGAAAATCTGGAGAATTGAGAACGTCGCATACGCCACCTGTCTCGTCTGACAGATCGGAAGCGTCTGCACAATCGTCTCCACACATTCCTCCAGCGTGGCTCCATTTAAAAACATCGTACCCAGAATCTTTGCCGTCAGCGTCGAAAGAATATTCGCCTTGACGCCGCTTCCCATGCCGTCCGCCAGAATGATAACGTCCGAATCTTCCGTTTTCAGGCACTCTACCGTATCGCCGCACAGGATCTCTGAATACTTATTCAGACTTTTAAACGTGACATCTACGGTTACTCCCATTTATCGGACCTCACTTTCGCTCTCATCGTCAATCAGGGAACAAAGCTTCATCAGAGTTGTCTTCGTCTCCGCCGTCGTCTCACCCAGGAGTCCGGCAATATTCTGTGCAACCATCATCTGTTTGTAAATGACATTCTGTGCCAGATCAATGGTCGCCTTTTTCTTGGCATATTCCTGTTTTGCCTGTTTTTCCTCGCGCGTTACATCAATGATCGTGGCAATGACAAAATTGCCGTCATCGATATACGCAATGTTTTGAAGCGTCACAAGATTCCGATCCGGATAGATCACCTTCCGGCTGTGGACGCTTGTGTGCGTCCGGAATACCTCGCGTACATCCTCGGCGTTGATAAAGTCCTCCAGCGGTTTTCCCTTGATCGCCTCCGGTTTGACGCCGAAATACATTTCTGCCGCCACCGAACACTCCTGGATCCGCATATCATCGTCGATGATCATGATCAGGTTCGGGGACGTATCCATCACCAGATGAGACAGCGACTGCGCCCGGTCATGCAGGTACGGAATACACATATCGACCTCCGCCTTTTTCTGGAAAACAGCGATCGCCTTCTCCCGGCAGGTCGGATAACCGCACGCACCACAGTTTAATTCCTGCTCCGGCGTCATCTTGCCCGTCTTTTTCAAGATCTCCCGGATCTCTTCCTCGGTCGGAATCCGCTCCTTCTGGGAACGATCCACAAACGTCCGGTGAATCTCCACCTGGCGCGCCGCCTCATGCATCAGGGATAGATCTGCCGGTTCCTTCGGAAGCATCGCTTCCAGATCCAGCTTAACTTTAAAACTCGACACTGAGGTCGCCGTGGACGGTCCATTGACACAGCCTCCATGACAGGCGTTCATCTCGATGAAACAGCCAGCCACCTCGCCGGTTTTCATCGCCTCACAGACATCCAGGCAGTCCTTCACGCCGCTGACGTAGAACTTGCGGTACTTGTCCGGTTTCTTCTGGGTTGCCGTCACCGCCGTAAGCAGTCCGCCGCTGACCGGATAACGCAGATTCGCGCCCGGTTCACGATCTTCGAACGGTTCTTCCTCACATGCTTCGATCTCGATCTGTTCCTCTGACAGCCACTGTTTTAAATCCTCAAATGTGAGGACTGCATCGGGCTTCACAACCCTGTTTTTCTCTTTTTCCGCGATACACGGTCCGATCACGACTACCTTCGCCGCCTCGCCGAACTCCGCGTGCAGCATGCGCGTATGGATCCCCGACGGAATCAGCACCGGTGCCAGATATTTGATCAGTTCCGGATAATGAATCTCAATCAGGTTCACGATACTCGGACAGGCAGTTGTGATGATATTTTTCATCTCGCCCTGCTCTAATAAACGGACATACTCTTCCGTCGCCAGCGCGGCGCCCTCCGCCGCATCACAAACATTCGTAAATCCCAGCTTTTTTAATGCTGACTTGACCTGCCCCCGCGTTTTATACGGCAGAACCCCCATATAGGAAGACGACAGCGATGCAATAACCGGTGCGCCGCTCTCAATCAGCTTTTTGACCTTGGAAAGTTCGCTCGGAACACGTTTTGCCGACTGCGGGCAGTTCAAAAGGCACTGCCCACAGAGAATACAGCGATTTGGCATGATATATGCATGACCATCCCGGATCATGATTGATTTCACTTCGCAGCCCCGCACACATTTATAACAATGCTTACACATCGTCGCCTTAAAATCAATAATCGGCATAGACTCTCCCTCTCTTTTTGCCGTTATATGTAAACGATTACGCGTTCAGGCGTCCCAGAATCTCCTTCTGGAAAAATTCTTCAGTTGTCTCCGGTTTTACGGAATACAATTCTCCATCTACCGTCACACAGACACCTTTACGGCAGTTGCCGCTGCAGAAATCTCCATTTAAATCCACCTCACTGTCCAGATGATTCTCTGAAACCAGCTTCTGCAGCTTCTGGATTACCTCGCGGGATCCTTTCAGATGACAGGCACTTCCGATACAAATCGATACTCTCATATAATGACCTCCTCACTATCCGTTATAAAACAGACGCAGCCTTTCACCGGAGATTCCCGGTCAAAAAACTGTCTGTTCACATGCATCTTCCAGGGGAATTTACTAAAAATGCATCTTTCCCCATTCTTCTTCATTATCTCATATTGTGATATTATTATCAATCAAATTTCTTTCTGATTTTGTATTTTTTTTAGACCATAAGTGCCTGATTCCAAAACCTTTTCACTTTCTTTTCATCAGCTTATGACTCTCCCGGTGTTTTTTAGGAAAATAATCTTTTTATCGGGCACCTTGCACTGCTTTTCTATAATATTTCCATCTCCTCCATGTACGCCCGCAGCCTCTCCACATTCCCGTCCGCAAAACAGTAACCATCCATGCCGCAGCCCTTCGCGCTGTCGATGTTATCCTGACGGTCATCGATGAAAAAGCATTCTTCCGCTTTGAGATGAAATTTTTCAAACAATCTCTCATAGATCGCCGGATTCGGCTTCGCCAGCTTCTCCTCCGCTGAGACAAGCGTGCCATCAAAATATTCAATGCCCGGAATCTCATGCTCGAACACACGCAGGCGCACGGAACAATTCGAGCAGAGGTAGATGCCGAAGCCCTTTTCTTTCAGTTCCTTCACCAGCTCTCCCATCCCCGGCTTCGCCCAGATGTTGTACTCATGCCAGTGTTCCAGACTTTCCTTCGCCAGCCAGCGCAGATGTTCATTTGGCAGGCGTTTCTGCACCCGCTCCAGCGCCTGTGCATCCGTCAGCGTTCCCTCGTCTAAAAGCGACCACTCCTTCGACTCAAACAATTCGCGGCGCATCCACTCCACATCCTCCGGATTATCTGTGTACTCCCAGCACACCTTGACCGGATCATACTCCAGTAAAACCATTCCCATATCAAATACTATATTTCGAATCATACTTCTGCCTTTCTCTCATCCCGCAAATCTGCCGCCATTCCTGCGGCAGATGGAATTTTCAGTCCAAAAAATTCTCACCCGCAAGCAATCATAATCATTTATATTTTAACATAAATTTCTCATTTTTTTATTTCCATTTTCATAAATTAATGGTACAATAATAGAAAATTTTTCAGGAGGTACCGCTTATGAAAATGATTATCGCAATCATTGGCAGTGAGGACGCCGATGATTTAGTATATGAATTAAACCAGCACTCCTTCTTTGTCACCAAGCTTTCCACGATGGGCGGCTTTCTGAAAAAGAAAAGTACAACCCTGATGCTCGGTGTCGAAGATGAACGCGTCGAGGACGCCATCTCCATCATCAAAAAAATGTCCGGTGCCCGCGAGCAGCTTGTATACACGCCGCCGACCATGGCCGGAAACTGCTGCCCGACTGTCAATATGACCGTTCCGATGAACATGAAAGTCGGCGGAGCAACCGTATTTGTAATAAATGTAGAAGAATTTCAGAAATTCTAATTTTTTGATTTATATTACAAATCCGAATTACAAAAGGGGCTTTCGCTTGCGCGTCTGCCCCTTTTTGATTCATTTTATAGAAAAAGAAAAACTCCCGGAGAAATCATCTCTGGGAGTTCCACGCTGCACTCAGGTTCTGCAGCTAATCATGCAGAAGAAGGGACTTGAACCCTCATGATGTTGCCATCACACGGACCTGAACCGTGCGCGTCTGCCAATTCCGCCACTTCTGCGTAATTTCTAGTGCGGGCAACAGGACTTGAACCTGCACACTCTCGTACCAGAACCTAAATCTGGCGCGTCTGCCAATTCCGCCATGCCCGCTTGCTTGTCTTTCTGACTCACAAGTGAGTTTATTATAACATAGGGTAGTTCAAAATGGAAGAGTTTTTTTTATTTTTTTGAATTTTTTCGAAAGTTCTTTTAGAAAAAATGGGCGGCAAATTCATCGATACTGAAAGTCCGTGTGATCTTTCGTGTGATCCTTGTACCGAAAAGTGTGTACCTATAACGGAATATTTTGTTCCGCTTGAAATCTTAAAAACACAAAAAAGCCTTGAAAACAACGGAAAAACCAATGTTTTCAAGGCTTTCTCTATCATGGAGACAACGGGATTCGAACCCGCGACCTTTGCGTTGCGAACGCAACGCTCTCCCAGCTGAGCTATGTCCCCGTCCAAACTGTTATCATTATAGCACAACTGGAATGAATTGCAAGTAGAGAATAAAAAAAACGGAAACCCTTGTAAATCAAAGGCTTCCGTTCTTTTCTAGCAGAGCTGCTGACGGGAATCGGACCCGTGACCTCCGCACTACCAATGCGACGCACTACCGACTGTGCTACAGCAGCATCTTTTTGTTTTCGGCTCATCTCTAAGCCTCGATTAGTTTATCATGATACAATCGTTTTGTCAACGGTTTTTTTGAATTTTTTTTATTTTTTTAAATTTCCCGTTTTTTTCATCGGATGCCTCCGTTTTCATTCGCAGACATCCGATTCGCATTTCCTATCTTTTCATATTTCTATATGATTCCAACGAGGAGGGGAGTAGCGGAATCGGTTGCCCGATACCTTTCACTTACCCTACATCATTCTCTGACGCACAATCTCATATGCCAGCACGCCAGCTGCCACCGATGCGTTCAGGGAGTCGATATCTCCCTTCATCGGGATCGATGCGATGAAATCACATTTTTCCCGCACCAGACGGCTGACACCTTCGCCCTCATTGCCAATCACCAGACCGATCGGTCCTTTTAAGTCGAGGCGGTACATGCTCTCTCCTCCCATATCGGCACAGACAAACCAGAGTCCTCTCTCTTTCAGCTCCTCGATCGTGGCTGAAATATTGGTTACCTTCGCCACCGGCGTATAATTCAGCGCTCCCGCCGAGGTCTTCGCAACCGTCGATGTCAGTCCCACTGCGCGGCGTTTCGGGATGATCACGCCATGTGCGCCTGCCAGATTGGCAGTACGGATGATCGCACCCAGATTGTGCGGATCCTCAATGCCATCCAGAATAAAGAGAAACGGCGGCTCGCCTTTCTCTTCTGCCAGCTTTAGCATATCTTCCACCTCTGCATAGCGGTATGCCGCTGCCTGTGCAATCACGCCCTGATGCTTGCCGGTCTCAGAAAGCTGGTCGAGTCTCTCCTTCGCCACATAGTGGATGATCGTATTCTGCTTTTTTGCCTCTCTCGTGATCGTCTTGACCGGTCCATCCTGGCAACCATCCAGCACAAACAGCTTATCCACCGTCTTGCCCGAACGGAATGCCTCTAAAACGGCATTTCTGCCTTCGATCATCGTCTCTTCAAATCTATTTTCCTGCTTATTTTCCTGTTCCATCTATTTTCCTCATCATGATTTATAACGATATTTATAGCGTTTCCGGCGGTACTTCCGCACTCTCACTGTTATTTCTCGTTCTCTGCTTCCTGTAGCGCATGCGAATCTGTGGATGTTCCCTCTGCCTCCGCCAATTCTCCCATCTGTTCCAGCCCTTTTCCCAGAAGTTCTGCCATCCTGTCAAACTGCTCGGTCAGATAGAGATAGCCCATCAGCGCCTCAAATCCGGTCGCCATCCGGTAATCCTTCATCGTCGCGTGCTTCGGCATCGTAAAAGATTTCGCATTGCGTCCGCGTCGGTATGCCGCCTTCTCCGCATCCGTCAGCTCTTCCTCCAGAAGCAGATAAAAACGTGCCTGTGCGTCCGCCTTGACCAGGTTCGCCGTCTTCTTGTGCATCTTGTTGACCTGCATATTACCGCGGTTCATGACAAGGGTGCGGATCGCCAGCTCATAGACCGCATCGCCGATATACGCCAGCGCCAGCGGGGAATACTCCCCCGCCTCAACATGTTTTAAATGCAGCGCTTCCTTAAACGCATTTAAGCCCGTTTCCATTTGACGCCCTCTCTCGTATCTTCCAGAATAATTCCCATATCGAGAAGCTGTCCACGGATCTCATCTGCCAGTGCAAAATTCTTGTCTTTTCTCGCCTGCTGGCGTTTTGCGATCAAGTCTTCTACTTCGCTGTCCAGAATCTCTTTCTTCTTCTCCGTGATAATACCGAGCACATCGCAGAGTTTGTCCATCGTCTCTTTGACATAGGAAACGTATGCCTTCGTCGATGCTTCCGAAATCGTGGAGTTACTCAGGCGTACAATCTCAAAAATAGCTGAAATCGCATCTGCGGTGTTGAAATCATCGTCCATCGCCGTCTCGAACTTCTGAACCAACTCCTCGACTGCTGCCTGATTCTGCTTCTCCTCTGCCGTCATCTCGCCCTCTTTCGCTGCTTTCAGACAGTCTGCCTGATGCTCTGCCGCAGTGCGGATGCGCTCTAAGCTGTTTTTCGAAGCTTCCATCAAATCCGCGCTGAAATTGAGCGGGCTGCGGTACTGGGCGCTCAGCATGAAGAGACGCAGAACCTGCAAATCGTATTTCTCACTGATCTCACGCACGGTAAAGAAGTTTCCAAGAGATTTGGACATCTTGCGGTTATCAATATTTAAGAATGCGTTGTGCATCCAGTAGTTGGCAAAGGTCTTGCCGTTCGCGCACTCGCTCTGCGCGATCTCATTTTCATGGTGCGGGAAGATCAGATCCTCTCCGCCTGCATGGATATCGATGGACTCGCCAAGATATTTCTTGGACATCTCGGAGCACTCGATATGCCAGCCTGGACGGCCCTGGCACCACGGAGACTCCCAGAACGGCTCTCCTTCTTTTTTCGGTTTCCAGAGAACGAAATCGGTCGGATCTTCCTTGCCTTCCTCGCCGGTTACCTTGATCTCACGGAAGCCGGACTGCAGATCGTCCAGATTTTTATGGGACAGTTTTCCGTACTCTTTAAAGGATTTGGTGCGGAAATAAACCGTGCCGTCAGCTGCCACATACGCATGTCCTTTTTCGATCAGCGTATTGATCATCTCGATCATACCGCCGATCTCCTGAGTCGCCTGCGGATTCTTCGTCGCCGGTTTGACGTTCATCATCTCCATATCTTTTTTGCACTCTGCGATATAGCGCTTGGAGATCGTCTCCGCATCCACGCCCTCCTCGATGGCTTTCCTGATGATCTTGTCATCCACATCAGTAAAGTTAGATACATAGTTTACTTCGTATCCTTTGTACTCAAAATACCGGCGGACCGTATCAAATACGATCATCGGTCTTGCATTTCCAATATGAATAAAATTGTAAACGGTCGGTCCGCACACATACATCTTAACCTTGCCCGGTTCGATCGGCACAAACTCCTCTTTTCTGCGGGACAATGTGTTGAAAATTTTCATAACCTCATTACTCCTCTTCTATTTTAAATCTGCTTCCGGTGCTGCCTGACAGCCGCCACAGCCGCCGCATCCACCGCAAGCCGCTGCCTGCGTCATCATTTCACTATCATAACAGTAATTCTCCACTTCCGTCAACAGGGTAATCGCCTGTGAGGAAATGCCCTCGCCGCTGCCTGTAAAACCAAGTCCTTCTTCGGTCGTCGCCTTGACACTCACACGGCTGACCGGAAGCCCCAGCGCATCTGCAATATTTTCTGCCATCTGTGGGCGGTATGCAGCCAGCTTCGGGCGCTGCGCAATGATCGTGGCATCGATATTTTCAATCACATAGCCGCGTTCCTGCAGAAGTTTCCCTACATTTTTCAGAAGCTCGATGCTCGACGCACCCTCATATGCCGGATCCGTGTCCGGAAAATGCTGTCCGATGTCGCCCAGTGCCGCCGCCCCTAAGAGCGCATCCATCACCGCATGCACCAGCACATCCGCATCCGAATGTCCTAACAGCCCCTTCTCATACGGGATCGTCACGCCGCCTAAAATCAGTTCCCGATCCGGAACAAGTTTATGCACATCATATCCCTGTCCTATTCTCATCGTATTCCAGTTCCTTTCTTGGTCATTTTGTAACTGTCCGGACTGCCCGCAGTTACTTTATTTGATAAATTATTTTATACTTTTGAAAAATATACACTTATCCAACAATTTTTAATTTACGCTCAATACAGCGGACTTCCAGATTGCTCTGGTACTGACAGCTCTCGCCGTCCACGTGAACTGCCATCGGGCGTTCCGTGTAGATCTGGACCTCCCGGCAGCTGAAGCACCGAAGCCCCCGGTTGTGGGAGCGCCGGAACAACGCCCGGAGCAGGGTTCCAAGCACCTGCCGCTTCGAGGCATGGCTGACAATGCAGACCTCCAGGTTGCCGTCGCTGCTGTCCGCCTTCGGCGCAAACCAGAATCCGCCGCCCTCGCAGGGTTGAATCTGTGCACTGATAAAATAAATATAATTAAATTCCACCCGGCGCGTTCCATCGAGCAAAATATACCCCCGGATCGGTTTCGCCTTCAAATACTGTATAAATCCCAGTATCCGGTACGACAATCGCCGCAGATGAATCCGGTTGCAGATATTTTTGATCGCCGAACGCTGCATATGCTGGCATACTTCCGCATCCAGCCCGATCCCCGCGCTGACGATAAAACGCCGATGTCGGAGCACATCATCGCCGTATGCAATCACACCATAATCGATCTGCCGGATCCGCCGCGCCTTAAAAATCCGGCGCAGTCCGCGCATCGGTCTTCTCGAAAGCCGGAGCCCGCGCGCCAGATCACTGCCTGTCCCCACCGGAATATAGCCCAGCGTCACCATGTCGCAGGAAACGATTCCGTCCACGACCTCATTCATCGTCCCGTCACCGCCCACGACCACAATCACCCGTGCCTCCTTGCAGTGGGACGTCAGCTTCCTTGCATACTCTGTCGCCTGCCCCGCATATTCTGTCAAATATGCCTGATACTCAACCCCGTCCCGCACAAGCCGCTGCTCTATTTTCTCCCATATCTTATAGCCGCGGCCACTCTGTGAAGCGGGATTAATAATGAAATAATACATTACTCCATCCTCATATTTTGCCATAACGTCCCCTGCTTTCCGAAAATACAGAAACTCCCCTGCTGGGGCGTTATATTTTATCTTTTACCCTGCCAGAATACCTGTCACAGGATACAGCGCCATTACAATTTTGCATGAGATAAGTATACCATACTTCCTTTTAAATGATAAGAAAATTTCTATAAATTATTTTCTCAAAAGTGTTGACAATCTTGAAAATTTATATTATACTTGCAAAGCAATCGCAATTTGTGCGAGTGTCAGCGGGATCTTAGCTCAGCTGGGAGAGCAT
>NZ_FR895041.1:0-523 GCF_000434655.1 Clostridium sp. CAG:43
GATCCGGTGCAGATTTCGATGCACAGCAACCTGATTTATTCGGCATTTGACCCGCGGTTCAATGTTGTATCACTGCCGTATCTGTTTGATTCGGTTGAGACAGCGGATACAGTCTTAGATGGTCCGGCGGGCGACAAGCTGGTTGAGATCCTGGAAAGCTATGGCCTGCATTGTATGGGTATGGCGGAGAATGGTTTCCGTCAGCTGACCAACAGCGAACATCCGGTTCATTCCGTGGAAGATATGAAGAACCTGAAACTGCGTGTAGCTGGTTCGAACCTTCTGATGAAGTGCTATGAGCTCTGGGGCGCCGATGCGACCAATATGAACTGGTCCGAGACGTATACGGCGCTGCAGCAGGGCACGGTAGACGGGCAGGAGAACCCGCTTCCGGCGATTGATGCGGCGAGTGTACAGGAAGTACAGAAATATGTTTCCCTGTGGAACGCAAACTATGACTGTCTGTTCTTCTGCATCAACCAGAAGCTGTATGACAGCCTGACGCCGGAGCAGCAGGCGGTTG
>NZ_FR895041.1:549-1882 GCF_000434655.1 Clostridium sp. CAG:43
GGCAGGCCGTAAGGCGGTTGCTTACGAGCGTGAGATCAACCGTGCAGGCGATGAGGAGATTCTGGATCGTTGGCAGACTAAGAACGGTGTTGAAGTGCTGAAATATGAGGATCTCGACATCGAATCCTTTAAGAAAGCAGCTGAGCCGGTAACGGAATGGTTTATCGGAGAACTGAAAAACCAGGGCTTTGATGATGCAGAGGATCTGGTAAACACCTTTACTGAAAATGCGGCTAGTGCAGTTAAGACGGCGGGCATTGAAAATTCTTCTGCTTATCAGGTAGAAGATCATAGTGACCTGAACTGGCCGGAAATGACCTGGAACTTTACGTGTTCCACGACAGAAACCAGTACCTGGGCACAGGCAGGCCGCAAGTTTGGCGAGCTTATGGATCAGGCAACGGGCGGCAAGGTCAAAGTAGATGTTTACGCAGCCGATCAGCTGACCGGTGGAAACCAGTCCGAGGGCATCCAGGCGCTGATGAACGGAGATCCGGTGCAGATTTCGATGCACAGCAACCTGATTTATTCGGCATTTGACCCGCGTTTCAACGTGGTATCGCTGCCGTATCTGTTTGATTCCGTGGAGGACGCCGACGCGAAGCTGGACGGCGAGGCTGGCCAGAAGATGGATGAGATTCTTTCTTCCTATGGTCTGCACTGCATGGGTATGGCGGAGAATGGTTTCCGTCAGCTCACTAACGGCGTGCGCCCGGTTCATTCCGTAGAAGATATGAAGAACCTGAAAGTGCGTGTGGCTGGTTCAAACCTTCTGATGAAGTGCTACGAGCTGTGGGGCGCAGATGCGACCAACATGAACTGGTCCGAGACTTACACGGCATTGCAGCAGGGTACGGTAGACGGTCAGGAGAACCCGCTTCCGGCGATTGATGCGGCAAGCGTACAGGAAGTACAGAAATACGTTTCCATGTGGAATGCAAACTATGACTGCCTGTTCTTCTGCATCAACCAGGATATTTACGACAGCCTGACACCGGAGCAGCAGGAAGTAGTTGATGAGTGCGGCAAACTTGCTGTTCAGTACGAGCGCGAGATCAACCGCGCAGGCGACGACGAGATCCTCTCCAGATGGCAGTCCAAGAATGGCGTCGAGGTCATCCCGTATGAGGATCTGGATATCGATTCCTTCAAGGCGGTTGTAGAACCAGTAACCGAGTGGTATATCGGGGAACTGAAAAAACAGGGTTATAAGGATGCGGAAGAGCTGGTTGCTGCATTCAAATAGGAAAATTAGAAGTTTGAAGTTAGAAGTTTGGTAAAATTGAATCATTGAGTTTGGTTTTCTGGCGGTTCTGATCCTTGGGATCAGACC
>NZ_FR895041.1:1914-10413 GCF_000434655.1 Clostridium sp. CAG:43
GCCAGATTGCGTATATGGGGAAATATTTCAATGTAAATTTTCAATCGGGCAAATATTGTGGTTGGCAGTTTGATATGATAAGATAGTTAGTATTGGTGCGCTAAAAAGCGAGATAAAAAGGAAGAAAAGGAAAAATATATGGGATGTGTACATCTGTACTGCGGCGACGGGAAAGGAAAGACGACGGCGGCGATCGGTTTGGCGGTCCGGGCGGCAGGAACGGGAAAACAGGTAGTTGCTGCCCGCTTTTTAAAAACGGACCAGTCTGGGGAGGTGGAGATTTTAAAGCGGCTCCCGGAGGTGACGTTGATTCCCTGTGAAAAAACATTTGGATTCACGTGGAAAATGACCGATGAGGTGAAGCAGGAGGCAGCGGATTATTATAAAAGTATGTTTGAGACAGCGTGCCGTGAGGCAGTGAAGCGGTGTGGGGAAGCAGAAGAGAACGGTTCGAAAGCACCGGAGGAGAATAACTTCTGTGAAACCTGCGATGTTCTGCTGGTGTTGGACGAGGTCTGCGCTTCTCTTTCTTCGGGACTTTTGGAGCTGGCGGATATAGTGGATTTTCTGGATCACAGACCAGCGGATCTGGAAGTCGTGATGACGGGGAGGAAACCGCCGGAGGAGCTGCTTTTGCGGGCTGATTACGTGACAGAGATGGAAAAAATCAAGCATCCGTTTGACCGGAAAATCCTGGCGCGGCGGGGAATTGAATATTAGAGAGGGGACTCTGAATGGGATTTATAAAGAGAAAGCATCGTCCGGAGTACGCTGCAGTGCAGCGGGAATGGGCAATGTGGGGAAAACAGATGGAAAAAACACTTCCGGGTTACGGGGAGCAGAATGAGACATTGCACTGGATGGTACGGATTCTGACGGGGGTGCGGGTTCTGTACTGCCTGTTTTATCTGATTATGACATTTGTCTATGGAATGGAGAAAACAAATGCGGTCATGACGCTTTTGGGACCGTTTATTTTTTATGGCTGGTATATGCTTATGCTGCGGGAGAGCCCGGTGCTTACGGTGTTGATGCTGATCGGGCGTGGGGCGAGTATCGTGTGGGGCGGCGTATCGCTGCTTCAGATGAGCTGGTGGCTGCCATTTCCGCTGGTTTTTATGCTGGTGATGGCGGCGGCAATCGAATTTATCGAGGCGGTATTCTGCATCTATATGCTGTTTAACCCGCTGGCACGGCACACAATCCGCTTAAACCGGGCATTTGCACGTGGAATGCGCGTACAGGTGCCGGATGAGGTGCGGGAATAGATGGCGGCGTATCGGAATGAAGCGGCGATACTGTACACGTATGCGTGAACAGTAACGAGGCGGCAGATGAAGAGGACAATGAGGAAGTCAAGTCTTGATTTTTACAGAATACTCTGATACAGTGGAGTCAAGACAGGATTCCGCCAACGGATCTTGTGGGACGTAGAAAAAGCATAGAAAAGAAAGAGGTAAAATATGGCAGATAATAAGAATATGACTCAGGAAGAGATCGACAACGGCGAGGAGATGACCGTGACCCTGACATTGGATGACGGCAGAGAGATTGAGTGTGTTGTTCTGACGATTTTCCCGGCAGGCGGTAAGGATTATATTGCCCTTCTTCCGATGGATGACATCGAGGCAGAGGACGGAGAGGTATATCTGTACCGTTACAGCGAGGATGAGAACGGACAGCCGAACCTGGAAAACATCGAGGACGACGATGAGTATGAGATCGTGGCAGATGCGTTTGACGAGCTTCTGGACGAGCAGGAATATGATGAGCTGGTCGGCGAGGATGAGCTGGATCAGTAATTAGGCAGGCAAAAGACAGGACGCCCAGGTACTTCGCAGGCAGAAACGGCGAGGCATCTGGGCGTTTTACATCTTTTCAGGGGTGGTACGATGGAACTGAAACAGGAGTTAAAGCTCAAACAGACCTTGTCCCAGAAAATGATACAATCCGCAAATATTCTTCAGATGGGGCAGATAGAACTGAAAGAGTACATAGAAGAGATGGCGCTGGAAAATCCGGTGGTGGATCTGGAAGAGCGGGAGCCGGAGAACGGACGGCTGGAAGAAAATGGAGATCTGAACGAGAAAATCCGCAGACTTGAAGAACTTGCCAGCCTTGACCGCCAGAACCAGACCTATTATCAGGATGAGGAAGAAGAGGCGGGGCGATTAGAGCCGGGACGAAGTCAGGAGGGGCTTTTGGAATCACTTCTGGAACAGGCGTGTATGCTGCATCTGACGAAAAGAGAAGAAAAAATATTCCGCTATATGATCAAAAATCTGGATGCAAGCGGATATCTCAGCGTGAATTTTGAAGAACTCTGCGCTGGGCTGGGAATTGAGGAGACAGAAGGAGAACGGATCTGGAAAAATTTTGGCAGGCTGGAACCGTGTGGGATCGGGGCACGGTCGCTGAAAGAGTGTCTGTTGATGCAGCTGTCTTACCTGGCAGAGGACGGCGGCGCGGTGATTGATATTGTTCAGAATGGAATGATGCGAACCGAAATTCTGGCGGCACGCATCATTTCCAACCATCTGGATCTGCTGGGAAAAAACCAGATGAAGCAGCTTGCCCGTGCATGCTCCTGCAAGCTGGAGGAAGTGCTTCTGGCAGCAGCGCGGATCCGGGAGCTGAATCCCAAACCGGGAAGCGGATATGGGGATGAGAGCTATGATAAATATATCGTACCAGATATAATTATCTCACAGACGGAACACGGATTTGAAATGCAGCTTTCCGATGAGACACTGCCGCAGATTGCCATCAATCCGTATTATCTATCATTGATGAAGCAGAAAGATACCGAGACGGAGGCGAAGGACTACATCGAGGGAAAAATCCGACAGGCTGAATGGGTCTGCCAGTGCATTGGGCAGCGCAATCGGACATTGTCGCGGCTGGCAGAAGAGATTTTGTGCGTACAGGAGGAGTTTTTTGCAAAAGGAAGTGGAAAACTGGCTCCGTGGACGCAGAAACAGGCGGCTAAATCGCTGGGGGTCAGCGAGCCGACGCTGAGCCGGACAGTGCGTGAAAAATATCTGCAATGCCGCTGGGGGATCTTTCCGCTGTCATATTTCTTTTCAAGACACATGGCAGCGGGGGGATTCGGGATGACGGATAAGGGAAGAATGGCAGATCGGGAAGAGGCGGCGAATCAGGAAGAAATGGCGGTTCAGGCAGAAGTGGTGAATCGGATGGAAACAGGCAAAGATCCGCGGGAGGCAATCCGCTATCTGATCAAAACGGAAAATCCGAGAAAGCCGTTCAGCGACCGCGTGCTGTCAGAAAAACTGGCGGAAGCGGGGATCACGCTGTCGCGGCGGACTGTGGCGAAATACCGGGAAGAAATGGGAATCCGGGATGCATCCGGGCGGAAGTGCTTTGGTATCTGACAGAAAACATAGACAGAAAGACAGAGGGAAAACTATGTCATTGCAATTTATAATCGGTGGTTCCGGTTCGGGAAAGACACGGACATTGTATGAAAATCTGATCCGTCAGTCGATGGAAGAGCCGGACGGACGTTTTTTTGCTCTGGTGCCGGAACAGTTTACGATGCAGACGCAGAAAGAGATCGTGATGCTGCATCCGAACCATGGCGTGATGAATATCGATATTGTCAGTTTTGAGCGTCTGGCATACCGGGTGTTTGAGGAACTAGCGATTGAAAATCTGGCGGTGCTGGATGATATGGGAAAATCGATGGTTCTGCGGCGCGTTTCGTCGGGCGTCCGGGGAAATCTGCACCTGTTTGGAGGGCATCTGGACAAGGCGGGCTTTATCAGCGAGATCAAATCGATGCTGTCTGAGTTTTTCCAGTACGGCATCACGGAGGAAAAGCTGGAGACGCTGATCGGGGAGACAAGAAGCCCGCTGCTGCGCCAGAAGCTTCTGGATATGCAGGTTTTATACCGGGCATTCCAGGCGTATACCGAGGAAAAAGTGATCGTAAAAGAAGAAATTTTAAGCCTTCTCTGCCGGGTGCTGCCGCAGTCACAGCTCATCCGCGACAGCGTTGTGACGCTGGATGGCTATACGGGCTTTACGCCGATCCAGTATGAGCTTCTGGAACTCTTATTCCGGTGCTGCCGGAAGGTGATCGTGACGGTCACGATGGATCCGGAGGACAACCCGTACCGCGAGAGCGTGCAGCAGAAGCTCTTTTACATGAGCCGTCATACCGTCTGCCGTCTGATTGACCGTGCTGCAGCTGCCGGATGCAGCCGGGATGAGGATATTTTGTTGAAAGAAAAACCAATGTGGAGATTTAAGGACAGCCCGGAACTGGGATTTATTGAAAATGAATTGTTCCGATATAGGGGAAAGGTGTATCATTCTGGGAGCGGGAACGAAAGCGGGGCTGCGGCTGAACACGGCCGGGAAAGCCTGCGTCTAATTGAAGCAGCAACCCCGCAGGCGGAAATCTCTTTCTTATGCGGAGAAATCCGGCGTCTGGTGGCATCGGAGGGCATCCGTTACCGGGAGATCGCGGTGATTACCGGCGACTTGGAGACATATTCGCGGGAGATTCTGAGGCAGTTTGAGAAGAATCAGATCCCGTGTTTTATTGATTATAAGAAAAATATTTTAAGTAACCCGATGGTGGAACTAATCCGGGCGGCGCTGGAGGTGCTGCAATCGGGCTTTTCCTATGAATCGGTGTTTCGATTCCTGAAAACAGGGCTGGTGATGCCGCTTGCGGGGCTTTCACCGGAAGTGATCTATCAGGCGGAAAATTATGTGATTGCGCTTGGAATCCGCGGGTTTAAGCGGTGGAACAGCACATGGGAGCGCGTGTACCGGGGGGCTGAGCTTATCAATCTGGATGAGTTAAATCAGTTCCGCGAGGCGGTTGTCACACCATTTCTGCCGCTTCGGGAGGTGTTTTCCAACCGCAAAGCAACGGTGCGCGAGCGGACGGAGGCGCTGGTCCATTTTCTCGAAGCACTTGAGATGGAGCAGAAGCTGGCGGCGATGGCGCAGCAGTTTGAAGAAGTGGGCGATATGAGTCTTGCCAAGGAGTACGGGCAGGTGTATGGGCTGGTGATGGATCTGTTTGACCGGATCGTGGCGCTTCTCGGCGAGGAGGTCATGGGACAGCGGGAGTATGCAGAGATTCTGGACGCCGGTTTTGCGGAGATCAAGGTAGGACTGATCCCCGCGGTCGTGGACCGGATAGTGGTCGGCGATATCACGCGAACTCGTCTTTCCAATATAAAAGCGTTGTTTTTTGCCGGAGTCAATGACGGGATAGTGCCGTCTGTTTCGGGACGCGGCGGGATCCTTTCGGAGGCGGATCGCCGGGCGCTGCGGGAAATGCAGGTAGAATTGGCGCCGACCGCGCGGGAGGAAAGCTTTTTGCAGCGATTTTATCTCTATCTGGCGCTGACAAAGCCGTCGGACTATCTCTATCTGTCGTGTGCGGCGTCCTCTGCCGAGGGAAAAGCGATGCGTCCTTCGAGTCTGATGCTGCAAGTGCTTAAATTATTTCCGGAGAAACGTCTGGAACAGCCGGAGGAAGAGAAGGAAGCGCTCTGGTCGCCGGAGCTTGGCATGAGCTGGGTGCTTCGGGGACTGCAGGATGAAAAAAGCGGGGAAAATGACCAGTTTATATCGCTGTACCGATACTTTATTCAGGCAGAATCGTACCGGGATGAAATGCAGGCGCTCTCGGATGCTGCATTTTATACCTATCAGGATACGGGCATCGGGAAGGCGGCGGCGCGGGCGCTCTATAGCCCGATTCTGCGGGGCAGTGTGACGCGTATGGAGCTGTATGCGTCGTGTGCGTATGCACATTTTCTTTCGTATGGGCTGGAATTGTCGGAACGGCAGATGTACGAGATTGCCCCGTCGGATATCGGAAATCTGTTCCATGCGGCGATCGACATGTATTTCACGCGGATGAAAGAGGAAAATCGCCTGTTTTCCGGCATTTCGGAGGAAGACCGCCAGAAAATGGTGGCGGAGTGTGTGGCGTCGGTCACGGAGGAATACGGCAATGCGATTCTGGGAAGCTCGTACCGGAACCAGTATCTGGAACGGAAGGTATACCGGATCACGGATCGGACGATCTGGGCGCTGACGGAACAGCTAAAAAAAGGTGATTTTGAGCCAGCCGGGTTTGAGGTCAGTTTTTCACCGATGGATCACCTGAGAGCGATGCGGATTCCGCTTTCAAGCGAGGAGGCGATCCATCTGCGCGGGCGGATTGACCGAATCGATCTCTGCGAGGATGGCGACCGGCTGTACCTTAAGATCATTGATTACAAGACGGGAAAAACGAAATTTGACCTGACGGATATTTATTATGGATTGCAGCTGCAGCTGGTTGTCTACATGGATGCGGCGATGGAGAAGATCGGGCGGGAATACCCGGATAAAACGGTGGTTCCAGCGGGGCTTTTCTATTATCATATCGAGGATCCGATGGTGGAGCGCAAGCCGGTGGAGTCGGAGGAGGAGACGAATGCCGATATTTTGAAGGCACTGCGGATGAACGGGCTGGTAAACGGCGATCGGGAGGCACTGGCACATCTGGATAATCGGCTGGGCGAGGAGGCGACGGTGGATTCGGATGTTGTGCCGGTTTCGATTAAAAATGAGGCGATCGTTGAGCGGCGTTCGCAGGCGGCAGGGGAAGAAAAATTCCGTGTGCTGGGCGCGTATGTGAACCGGAAAATGAAGCATATGGGGCGGGAGATTCTGGATGGAAACATTGCGGCGTCGCCGTACAAAAACGGCCAGAAAACGGCGTGTGATTATTGCCCGTACCACAGTGTGTGCGGATTTGATTTGAAAACGAACGGCTACCAGTTCCGGCGTTTTGATAAGCTGAGCCCGGAGGAGATCTGGGGGAAGATGGAAGAAAAGGATAAGGAAACGGAACGGTAGATTTGTGTTTGGCTGTGATTGTGGGAGTGAAAGAAGAAGCAGTCATGAAAAAGGAAAGGGCGAGAAATGGCAGTAAATTGGACCAGGGAACAGAAGCAGGTAATTGAGGGGCGGGAGAAAAGCCTCCTGGTGTCGGCAGCGGCCGGAAGCGGCAAGACCGCAGTGCTGGTTGAGCGGATCATCCAGATGATCACGGAGGGGGAGAACCCGAAGGACATAGACCGCCTGCTTGTCATGACTTTTACCCGGGCGGCAGCGGCGGAGATGCGGGAGCGGATCCAGGCGGCGATTGAGAAAAAACTGGAATCGGAGCCGGAAAATGAACATCTCCAGCAGCAGGCAGTTCTGGTTCAGTTTGCCCAGATCACGACGATCGACAGCTTCTGCCTGCATATCATGCGGGAACATTTTGACCGGCTGGACATCGATCCGGCATTCCGGGTCGGCGATGAGGGAGAAATGCTTCTGATGCGCGCTGATGTGATGGATGGGCTGCTGGAAGATTATTACCGCGACGGCGGGAAACGGTATGAGGAGTTTGTGGACGCGTATGCGACGGGCAAGGCGGACGGTGGAATTGCCGAGTATGTGATGCAGGTCTACAATTTCGCCCAGAGTAACCCGTGGCCGGATGCGTGGTATGAAAAATGCCGTGAGGAGCTGCTCTTGACCGAACAGGGAGAGCTGGAGCAGACAGAGTGGATGCAGTTCCTTTTGCGTGATATTGTATTGCAGGCGCAGGAGTGGAAAATACAGCTTCGGGAGGCGTGGGAGATCTGCCAGGAGACGGGGGGACCGATGCCGTACCTGCCGGGACCGATGCCGTCCCTGCCGATGATCGAGGAAGATCTGCGCCATGCGGAGGCAGTCTGTGGGGCAGCCGGTTCGTTTGAAACGATCTCGGAGGCATTGGAACAATTTACGTTTTCGCGTCTGGCGGCGATCCGCGGCAAAAACGGTGAGGTCGATCCAGAGAAAAAGGCGCTTGTTTCCGACTGCCGCAGCCGGGTCAAAAAAGCAGTTGAAAAGTTAAAAGGAGAGTACCTGTTTGCCTCCCCGGAGCAGATGCTTACGGATATGGAAGCTGGAAAAGAGCGGATTTTGGAACTTTTGGAGCTGGCGCAGGAATTTGGACGGCGGTTTAGGGCGAAGAAGAAAGAGAAAAATGTGGTGGATTTTCATGATCTGGAACATTTTGCGCTGGAGATTCTGACAGAACCGGAAGCAGAATGTTCCGAGGCGGAGGAAACTTCAAGTGCAGAAGAAACCGATCAGATGCAGGGGAAAAATGCCTGGACAGTTCGCGTACCAGGCACAGTCGCGGATGAGCTCGCCGTGCAGTACGACGAAATTCTGGTGGACGAGTACCAGGACAGCAACCTGGTTCAGGAGACGCTGATCCAGTGCATTAGCGGTGAACGCTTTGACCGCCCGAATGTGTTTATGGTGGGCGATGTCAAGCAGAGTATCTATAAATTCCGCCTGGCGAGACCGGAATTATTTCTGGAAAAATACAGCACATACACGTCGGAGGAGAGCGCACACCAGAAGATCGAGCTTCACCAGAACTTTCGAAGCCGGGATCACGTGCTGGAATCGATC
>NZ_FR895042.1:0-12973 GCF_000434655.1 Clostridium sp. CAG:43
TATGTACCCTTTAATGAATTTTCCCCTTTTACTGTTAAATTTAATTTTGCCTTTCCTTTCAGAAGAATTCCGGCTGCATCATCTATAATATCAGTGCCATAGCCAACATTTACATCTTCAATTGTCAAATTTACTGTAACATCATCAATTACAATACCACCTTCGATTTTCCGGCCTTCCGATAATCTCTTCGTCGGATGATAGGTACCAGTGATCGTCTTTCCATTAAACCAATCCACATTTTTTTCATTAATCACCAGATAATTTTCGTTCAAATTATACGGTACATCTGACAGCAGCGCCATGCCCGCGTCCCCTACCATCACATAAATCTCCGGCAGGTCAGCCGTATCCGCCACTTCAAATTTGCCTAGTTCCTCCGGCAATACCGCGCTATACACATACACACGGCCATTATATTCCTGGTTCTCCTCAGCATAGCCCGCCCAGGTCTTCGTCGAAGTCTCGACCGGCTCGCCGTTTTCGTCAAATTCCTCGAAATAGTCTTTTTCGGAAATGCCGCCGTGAAACTCCGAAAGGTCACTCTGCTCTTCGTCCAGTTTCCAGGTTATGCCGGAGATCTGCCAGACTGCCGTTTCCGCCTCTGTATCTTTCTCTGTGTCCTTATCTACTGCTTCCACCAGATGCACGTTCTGGCTGTCTTCCGCCAGCGTTTCATCCGCCTCTTCCAGCTCAACCTCCAGTGTATCCGGCAGAACGATATCGCTTTCTTTCGCGCCAAGAGGCAGCTTCTGCACCGCAACCGCCTCATCTAACTCCGAAAATCCGATGATCGCCGGACCTTTTTCCTCCGGAAGCACCGTCACCTCGATGCGCGGCAAAAAGCCGGTATCCAGTTCATAGCGGCTGCTTTTCAATTCCGCATCAAACACATAGATACCCGGTGTTTTTCCATCGTATGTATCTTTCTCACTGAATGTCTCATCCAGCACCCAGCGGACCTTGACTTCCTTCCAGTTTTTATCGGTTTTCGTCCCGTCCGCATCGGATGGGGATGCTTTCTGCTCAGTGTCATCCTCCCCTATTTCCGATTTTTCTATAACATCTACCTCAGATGGGGACGCTTTCCGAACTGTACCATCTGTTTCAGATGAAGAAAGCGTCTGAGACCTTTTTTCTGTTTCCACTTCACCGTCTCCGCTTTGAAGCTCCGACGGCGTAGCAATCTTTTCCGCACCATCTTTATCTTCTGCACTGTCTTCTTCATCCGGTGCTTCTTCCGCCAAAACCCGCACTTTCAGCTTGTCCGGCAGCTCCAGATCCTTATATTTCGTTCCATACGGAACCTCCTGATGCAGGATTTCATCCGAAAGCTCCTTCACTTCCTCGATATACTGCACCGAACTGCCTGCCAGCGCCTGCGGGTGCCAGTCACATGTATTCCATATCATTACCGCCGCCAGCGCCGCTGCCAGGGCACGCTTATATTTCTTTTTCATGCTGTTTTCCCTCCATCTATTCTGAACGAATTTTTCTATTTCAGTCTGTTTCCCACTTGAACAAAATACTTTTTCTTCCGATCCAGCAGGCTTTCGCTGCACGCCGCCAGAAGTTCTTCTAATTCTTCTTTTTTCGTCGGAAATACCCCGAATGCGGTCACATGGAGCCGCCAGGATTCAAGGGCATTGTCCCGGCCGGAAAGCCAGATTAAGGATGCCGCCGGGTTATTTTCCCGGATTTTTTCTACGATTTCCACTCCCTGTCTGCCCTGCACGGACGCCAGCATAATGAGGTAGGGATTCCCCTTTACAAAGTGCAGATATGCGTCCAGATCGCTGATATACGTGTGAATCATCGGCCATCTGCGGTTTTCAGTCAAAATTTCACACAGCATTTTTTCCAGACCTTCAATGTCGGCCGGTTTTTCTCCATATATCACTACCCGTACCATATTCCACCTGCCTTTTTTGATTTGTTACTTTTCACACACCGTTATTGTTCACGCATACGTGCCCAGTAACGGATTTTCATTTACATTTCGGGTCATAACTTTTATACTATAAACATACCAAATGAGCAATTTAATGAAAACCACATCGACGCAAACGGTCAAACCTCGACCTAAATGGTCACGGTTTTGAATAAAGGAGGCAGTTGAGCTTTGATGCATTTTGCGATTGTTGAAGATTTGAAGATAGATCAGAATCATCTGATTCATTTGATACAGGAGAACTTGGAGAAGCATGGGGAAACGGCGCACTTTGACTGCTACGAGAGCGGCGAGGCGTTTCTGGAAGCGTTCCGTCCGGGACTTTTTAATGCGGTTTTTATGGATATTATGCTGGACCGGAACGGGCGCAATGGCATTGACACGGCGCTGGAGCTTCACAAGAGCGCAGAACGTCTCCCGATCGTTTTCACCACATCGGAACGCGATTATTCGCTGCAGGGTTACCGTGCCCATCCGCTTGATTATCTCTTAAAACCGGTTGAGGAAAAGGCGCTTGCCTGGTGTCTCGATGAGATCCGGACATTTCTTGCCGCGCCTGCCTACATCGAAATTCAGGCGGCGCTCGGACGGGGACAGTCATCCACGCAGCGGATTCTGCTTGATGATTTTCTGTATGCGGAGACGCAGAACCACCGGCTGATCATCCACACCAGTTCCGGTGACACCGCCACACGGATTTCTTTTTCGGAGCTGATGGCACTGCTCCCGAAGGGCAGACGTTTTTACATGAGCGGACGCGGGCTGCTTATCAATTTTTCACAGGTTGCCTCGGTGGACGAGGACGGTTCTGTCCATCTGAAAAACGGCAGCTGCTTTTTCTGTAGCCGCCGGAAGAAAAAAGAGACAAAAGAAGCATTTGCAACCTACTTATTTGACACATTGCGGAAGGGAGGTACTCTATGAACTGGTCTGTGTTTGGCAAGGCATTTCTCTGTGAAACAGTCTATGCCATTCCTTTTTTTATTTTATCGATTCTGCCATTTAAAAAGCAGCTGCGATTTCCGATCAAAATCCTGATTCTGTTCATTTTTATCGGTCAGCTGCTCCAGTCCTCCCTGTATACCTACCTGATCAGCCACGGTAAACCGACCCGCGTCACCGACACGGTATTTACCCTCGTTTCCCTGGCGATCTATTTTTTATGTGTGAAGGCTAATTTCTGGAAACTTCTGTTTCTGGGAGACTTCATCCTGAATTATTTTGTCACGGTCCGCGGCATCTGTTTCTTTCTGGAAAGCCGTCTATTTTACGATCCCAGCATTACCTATTATTCACTCCGTGATGAAAGCCTGCTGCTCATCTCGATTCTTCTGCTTCTGACGCTCCCGCTCGGACTCAAATTTATGAAAAATGCTACGGAACGCGTTTTTCAGGTAGACAGCTCCGCATTCTGGCAGAAAGTCTGGTTTATTCCATTTTCATGTACCCTGATTATCTGCGCATATAACTTTGATTTAAACATTGATACCGTCCGCAAGTTCCGTTTTATCCTCACGCGGCTCTGGCTCTTTGCCATGACAATTCTCATTTACTATGTCCTTTTGGAAGCGCTCAATGCAGTCCGCCAGCAGGCGCAGCTGGAAGAACGCGCGGCGCAGCAGGACACGCTCCTGGCGATGCAGTACACACAGTATCAGCAGCTTTCCCGCCACATCGAAGAGGTACGGGAGGCGCGCCACGACCTGCGCCAGCACTTAAATCTCATCGAGCATTACCTGCAGAGTGGGAAAACGGAGGATCTGAAAGCCTATATCGAACAATACCGCATGACGCTTCCGCCGGACACCGCGCGGACCTGGTGTGAAAATTATGCGGTCAACACGGTTATCAGCTATTACGGCGAGGAGGCGCGCAAGGCATCGGTCGATTTTTCGGTCCGCATCCAGCTTCCGCCATCTCTCCCGCTGCGTGAGCCGGAGCTCTGCTCGATCTTCGGCAATCTTCTGGAAAATGCCCTCGATGCCTGTCGGGAATGTACGGACAGCGCGCCGTTTATCCGCATCTGCGCCCAGGAGGATGCCAGTCACATCGTGATCGCCGTTGACAATACCTGCTGCCATCCGCCGATCGAGGAAAATGGACGGTTCCGCTCGACCAAACATGACGGGCTCGGCACGGGAACCGCCTCCATCCGTTCGATCGCGGAACGGTATCAGGGCGTGGCGGATTTCCGGTATGAGGACGGGATCTTTTATGCATCAGTGATGTTGAAATTTGATTCTAAAATTTCTCACGGAAATCCTTGAAAAAAGATTGACTTTCATCGCGCCAGGACGCATAATATAAATAATAATCATTATTAATATTATTTAGAAAGATTGGAGTGTCGCCTATGAAAACCTTAAAATACAGCCGTCAGCGCGAATCGATCAAAGCCTGCCTGATGAGCCGGAAGGATCATCCGACCGCCGACGCCCTTTACACCAGCATCCGGGAACAGTTTCCGAATATCAGCCTTGGAACCGTTTACCGCAATTTAAACCTGCTGGTTGAGTTGGGCGAGATCCGGAAGCTGTCCTGCGGCGACGGCACGGATCATTTCGATTATGATACATCCCCACATTACCACTACGTCTGCCGCCAGTGCGGACGGGTCATGGATATTCCGATGGAAGCAACCAAGGAGCTGGAGACAGCCGCCAAAGAATTTGTGCTGGGAACGATCGACGACCATACCGTGTTTTTCTATGGGATATGCGATGAGTGTCTGAAAGGGGAAAGGCGCTGACCGGGTATGAATACATCACCAGCGAAAAAGTTCTGAGAATATCCGGGTTATCGATAAAAATGAAAAAAATAAGAATTATTTCTATTTTTCCATTGACAAACGCAGGAATCTATGATATCTTAATATCAGTAATCATTACTGATTTCATTTAAGCCAAATAAACGATTTCGTTTTAAAAGCTCCTATGAAACAGAATGGTTGCAAGCAACTTTACTATCTATTTATTGTTTCTATAAAACACGAAATTAAAAATTTATTTTAGAAAAGGAGAATTGACTATGAAGAAATTTGTCTGTACAGTATGTGGTTACGTATACGAGGGTGAGGCTGCTCCGGAGAAATGTCCAGTATGCGGCGCTCCGGCTTCCAAGTTCAAAGAGCAGTCCGGCGAGATGACCTGGGCGGCTGAGCACGTAGTTGGTGTGGCACAGGGTGTCAGCGAGGATATTCTCGAAGATTTAAGAGCTAACTATGAAGGCGAGTGCAGAGAAGTTGGTATGTACCTGGCGATGGCACGTGTAGCTCACAGAGAGGGCTATCCGGAGATCGGTCTGTACTGGGAGAAGGCAGCTCACGAAGAGGCTGAGCACGCTGCTAAGTTTGCAGAGCTTCTCGGCGAGGTTGTAACTGATTCCACCAAGAAGAACCTGGAGATGCGTGTAGAGGCTGAGCACGGCGCAACCGAAGGCAAATTTGACCTTGCAAAACGTGCGAAAGCTGCTAACCTGGATGCAATCCATGACACCGTTCATGAGATGGCTCGTGACGAGGCTAGACATGGCAAGGCATTTGAGGGTCTGTTAAAGAGATACTTCAACTAATCTGAGTGAATGAATGGACAGCGCATTACGGCGCTGGTGAATAAAAGAGAACGGATGAGGGTGTGTGAAAATGGAAAATTCCTTTTTCACACGCCCTGTTTATTTTATGCAGATTTGTTTTATGTCTCTGTTCAAAAAGACGCCAAAATCATATCCACCGTCTCCTTCTCCATCTCCCCAATCGGAATCATCTCCGCCGGTACGTCCTCATATGGCAGCAGCGCTTTCTCATACCAGGTAACATCGTGCCATTTTCCGCTCTTATAGCCGGTATTTTTGCACACGCCCATCGTCCGGAATCCGCATCCGTTATGCATCGCATCGCTCTTCACATTCGGGCTTGTCACCAGACTGTAGACTGTGTGGACGCCCTGTGCCTTTAAAAGCTCTAAAAGCACCAGAAGCATCCGTTTGCCGATGCCCTTCGACGTCACCCGACTGTCCAGATATTCAGAAAGTTCCGCATTCCAACGGTACGCCGCGCGCTCAAGCTGCTTATGCCCATATGCATAGCCAATGATTCTGCCCGTTTCATCCTCGCAGACAATCCACGGATATTCTGCCGTGATCGCCCGGATGCGCCCCTCAAATTCCTCCAGGGACGGCAGCTCCGTCTCAAACGTGATCGGCGTGTCCATATATTGTGCATAAATTTCCAATATCGCAGGTGCATCGGCGATAGCGGCCAGACGCAGGCGGCAGGATGTATGGTCCATAAACTGGTTCCTCCCTATCATTTTCGGTCATTTTTCCTTTACAGGCAACTATATATGAATCTTCTCGTTTCGTCAACTATTCGCAACCGGATTCATGCCTGCCCGTGAACTACCTCAATCCACCAGCTCATTCTGATGCCTCGACAAATGCTCATATGGTAGAATCAGCCGCCCCCGGTACAGCCCGCAGCCGTCATTGACAAGGTCGTTGTTGATTGCCGTAAACATATTGACATCCACTTCAGCTAAATTGAGCGATACCAGGCGCTGGCAGCGTTCATATGCCTCATCAAAATAAATACATGCACCTTCCGGTATCTCATCCCGCCTGGCCCGCTCGCCCTCCTGGCGCTTTCCGCTCGCCCTCCTGGCGCTTTTCGTAGCTTAAATGATTGGCCACGCCGATCTCCGCGATATCGTCCATGTGCTTCGTGCGAAGCTGTACCTCCACGTAGCTTCTGGAACAATTATCGTAAAACGTAATATGCAGAGACTGGTAATCATCCGAACTATTTCCGCAGACATAATCACGGTAGTACGGCCTTACCTCCTCATCCATCAACGGGGAGGTACTCTCCTTCACCCCGTAAGCCGGTTCCGCCGTAAACCCGCGTTCCTCCAGAAATCCCGGAAGTTCATTCGCAATCTGGTAGAGGTACCGGATATCTGCCTCCTGCTGCGATTCCCCCGGTTTCAGGTAACACTTCGGCAGTGAAATCACGATCCGGTACGCGATCAGGTCGCGGAAACAGCTCAATCTCTGCTTCAAATCGAAGATTGACGGAAATGTCTTATGTTCCGTGTAACAATCATAGATATACTCGACGATATATCCATTAAATTTCGCCTCCGAGCGGATCAGCGACTTGATTCTTCCCTTAAAGTTAAATGCCAGAAGCGGATATTCCTTTGCCATATGAATATAAAATTCCCGGATCTTCTGTGACTGGGTCGTCAGGAAATCATTGTGTTCCAAAAGTTCCCGGATCTGAATCAGGAAATTTGCATGTATCAGGTCTATCTCATTGTTTGTCTGTTTTGCCTCCGCTTTCAAATCCCGGCTGTAATTCTTTAAAATCTTAAACATCGTATCGCCGGAATACAGATAATCGTTTAAGGTCACCATGGTCCTCACCTCCCTGCTGCAGCAAAAAGGGGACGGTGCATAGGATAACAATGCCCCAGATGCACCAGCCCCCTCATTTATAAAATAGAGCTATTTATTTTCCGTAAACCTTCTTGATCCGCTCCATTGCCTCTTTTGTATTCGCAGTCGTACCAAATGCAGTCAGACGGAAGAATCCTTCTCCATTCTTACCAAATCCGCTGCCCGGTGTGCCGACCACATTTGCCTTGGCAAGCAGATCGTCGAAAAACTCCCAGGATTTCATGCCGTTCGGGCACTGCATCCAGATGTACGGTGAATTTTCGCCGCCGATGTGCCAGATGCCAAGCTCTTTTAAGGTCTCTGTCATGATCTTCGCATTGGTGCGGTATACGTCCAGGTGCTCGCGGCACTGTGCCATGCCCTCCGGTGAAAGAGCTGCCTCTGCGGCGCGCTGTACCGGGTAGGAAACGCCGTTAAACTTGGTTGTCTGGCGGCGCAGCCACATCTTGCGGATGGAAGAACCACCGCGCTCTAATTCAGACGGAACCACGGTATAGCCACAGCGGGTTCCGGTAAAGCTTGCCAGCTTCGAAAGGGAGCAGAACTCGATCGCGCAGGTCTTGGCGCCCTCAATCTCAAAAATACTTCTCGGAAGCGCCGGATCTGCTACGAAGGACTCATACGCCGCATCAAATAAAAGAATCGCATCCTGCTCGTTCGCATAGTCAACCCACTCTTTTAACTGCTCACGGTTGTACACACCGCCAGTCGGGTTGTTCGGGGAGCAGAGATAAATAATATCCGCTTTCTGTCCCTTCGGAGGCATCGGAAGAAAGCCATTTTCCACATTGGCATCCATAAATACGATCTTTCTGCCTGCCATCACGTTCGTATCCATGTAAACCGGGTATACCGGATCCGGGATCAGGACCGTGTTGTCCGCATCAAAGAGATCGAGGATATTTCCGACATCACTCTTCGCGCCGTCGCTGATGAATATATCCTCCGCCGCCACCTCAACCTTGAAGGACGCATAATACTTCTGAACTGCTACGCGCAGAAAATCATATCCCTGCTCCGGACCATATCCATGGAACGTAGCCGCCTTGCCCTGCTCCATAGCTGCTTTTGCAAATGCGTCAGCTGCTTTCTGGCAGATCGGAAGGGTTACGTCACCGATACCCATTTTGATTACTTTTGCCTCTGGATGGGCTTTGGTGTACTCATCTACTTTTTTAGCGATGGTGGAAAACAGATAGCTTTCTTCCAGATTTTTATAGTTTTCGTTGATCTTCATACTTTATTTTCTCCATATTTTAAGAATTTTTTTCCTTTACCTCCAGAGCCGCTTTCACAAACTCCCGGAAGATCGGATGTGCGCGGTTCGGGCGGCTCTTGAACTCCGGATGGTACTGAACTCCCAGATAGAACGGATGTCCCGGAATCTCCATCGCCTCTACCAGCGTACCGTCCGGAGACTGTCCGGAAAAGATAGCGCCATGCTCCATATAAACTTCCCGGAACTTGTTGTTAAATTCATAACGATGGCGATGTCTCTCTTCGATCAGGCCTTTTCCATACGCTTTCATCATCAGCGTATCCGGACTGATGCGGCACGGATATGCACCCAGACGCATCGTTCCGCCCATGTCAGCCAGATCCATCTGCTCTTCCATCAGGGCAATGACCGGATGCTTGCTGTCCGGCGCAAACTCGGTTGAGTTCGCATCCTCATAACCTAACACACCTCTGGCAAATGCGATCGCCGCGATCTGCATACCAAGGCAGATGCCAAAGTACGGGATATTGTTTCTTCTCGCATAATCAGCTGCCGCAATCATGCCCTCGATGCCTCGGATGCCGAAGCCGCCCGGCACGATGATACCGGTTGAATCGCCCAAAATTTCCGGTGCCGTCTCCGGGGTGATCGTCTCGCTATCCACCCAGTTGATCTCCACCTGCGCGCCATTTTCCCATCCGGCATGGTGCAGGGATTCTACGATCGACAGATAGGAGTCGTGCAGTTTGACGTACTTGCCGACCAGGGAAATCTTGACCGTCTTGCTGCTGTTCTTGATGCGGTCCAGCATATGTTTCCACTCCGTCAGATCGCACTCCTGCGGCGCTTTCTCGATGCCCAGCTCGCGAAGCACGATCTTGGCAAGTCCTGCTTCCTCCAGCATGATCGGCGCCTCGTAGAGAACCGGAAGGGTCAGGTTCTCGATGACGCAGTCCTCTTTGACGTTGCAGAACAGTGCGATCTTGCGGAAAATGGACGGATCGTCCACCGGACGGTCACAGCGCGCCACGATGATATCCGGCATGATGCCGAAGGACTGCAGCTGTTTGACTGAATGCTGGGTCGGTTTGGATTTATGCTCGCCGGAAGATTCCAGATACGGAATCAGGGTTACATGGATGAAGAGGCAGTTGCTGCGTCCCGCCTCGCAGGACACCTGGCGGATGGCTTCCAGGAACGGCTGTGACTCAATATCGCCGGTCGTTCCGCCGATCTCTGTGATAACGATGTCCGCATCGGTCTTTTCCTGCACGGAATAGATAAATGATTTTATCTCATTTGTGATATGTGGAATTACCTGTACCGTCTCGCCCAGATATTCGCCGCGGCGCTCTTTATTTAACACATTCCAGTAGACCTTACCGGTCGTCAGATTAGAATAACGGTTTAAATCTTCATCAATAAAACGCTCATAATGTCCCAGATCCAGATCCGTCTCCGCACCGTCGTTTGTTACGAATACTTCGCCGTGCTGATACGGGCTCATGGTTCCCGGATCGACGTTGATATACGGATCCAGCTTCTGCGCTGCTACCTTAAATCCCCGTGCCTTCAAAAGACGTCCCAGAGACGCTGCTGTAATACCTTTCCCCAATCCCGATACAACACCGCCTGTCACAAAAATAAATTTTGCCATCTGCTTTTCCTCCTCTTCCTTTCTTTGAAATTAATCCACTTTTTCCGTCATATATGATTCTGTCAGATTTTGCCTTCACAAAAGATTTCAGCCTGCATGGATTCCGCAACCCTCAAAACGCAGAATCCATGCAGACCATCGTTCTTTTTAGTCGTTCTCATGCTCCTGAAGAACATAACCCGGAATCTGGATTTCTTCCGGTTTTTCCATCTGGCTCAGCTCTTTTCTAGCCGCTGCACCATGTGCAATGTGCGCGATATCTACCAGTTCAACGTTGTCCTCGTTGTACTGGCTTTCCAGTGTCAGCGCCAGGACAGCCGCGGTATCAAGCGATGTCAGGCACGGAATACCAAGCTCGACTGCCTTTCTTCTCAGGCGGACACTGTCGCGTCCCGGCTGGCGTCCCGTCTTGGAAGTGGAAATTACATAGCTGATCTTTCCTTCTTCCAGCAGGGAAATGGTCGTCTTCTCGCCCTCTTTGGCTTCCTTCGGCTTCTTGACTAACGTTGAAGAAATGCCGACGCTGTTTAACCGGCTTGCAGTACCGGAGGTCGCGTAGATGTGGAATCCCATCGCCACGTACTCTTTGACCAGTTCGCGCAGGTCGCTCTTATCGGTATCGCGGACACTGATTAAGACGCCGCCCTCGCGCTTCATCGTATATCCGGCCGCTACCAGGCCTTTGAACAGCGCTTCCTCCATCGTCCGGGCGATACCCAGTACCTCGCCGGTCGATTTCATTTCCGGTCCGAGCTGTGTATCTACGTTGGACAGCTTCTCAAAGGAGAAGACCGGAACCTTGACTGCGTAGTACGGAGAGCACGGATACAGGCCTGTCTCGTAGCCCATGTCAGCCAGCTTCTCGCCCATCATGATGCGGGTTGCCAGATCAACCATCGGCACGCCGGTTACCTTGCTGATGTACGGCACGGTACGGGACGAACGCGGGTTGACCTCGATGATATAGATCGTATCCTCATGCAGGACATACTGGATATTGATCAGGCCTTTCGTATTCATGGACAGCGCCAGACGGATGGAATAGTCCACCAGACGGTCTTTCTGGCTCTCGGTCAGCATAAATGCCGGATATACCGCGATGGAGTCGCCGGAATGGACGCCCGCACGCTCGATGTGCTCCATGATACCCGGAATCAGAACCGTTTCGCCGTCGCAGATCGCGTCGACCTCCAGCTCGGTACCCATCAGGTATTTATCAATCAGGATCGCATTCTCAATCTTGTGTGAGAGAATAATCTTCATATACTCATGAATATCGGCGTCGTTGTACGCGATAATCATGTTTTGTCCACCTAATACATAGCTCGGACGCATCAGAACCGGATAACCCAGATGATTTGCCGCCTGGATTGCCTCATCCTCAGTGTAAACGGTCTGACCCGCTGCCTGTTTCATATTTAATTTTTTCAGCAGAGCTGCGAAACGTCCGCGATCCTCCGCCATATCGATGCTGTCTGCCGGAGTGCCGAGAACCGGAATATTGTTCTCTACAAGGCATTTTGTCAGACGGATCGCTGTCTGTCCGCCAAAGGCTACAACTGCGCCGATCGGCTTCTCGATCCGGATGATATCCAGCACATCCTCCGGTGTCAGCGGCTCAAAATACAGACGATCTGCTACGTTGAAGTCGGTGGAAACGGTCTCCGGGTTGTTATTTACGATGACAACCTCATAACCGGCTCTCTTTAACGACCATACGCAGTGAACAGAGGCGAAATCGAACTCGATACCCTGACCGATACGGATCGGACCGGAACCAAATACCATAACAACCGGTTTTCCGCTTGCATTCTCTTTAATAAATTCTTCTGCCTCATCTTCCTCGCCGAAGGTGCTGTAGAAGTAAGGGGTACTTGCCGTAAACTCAGCGCTGCAGGTATCAACCATGCGGTAGCATGCCGGAACATGCTTGATTTCCGAAAGCCCGGTCATCTCCTTGATGACTGCATCCGGGAATCCGTTCTGTTTGGCTTCCATATAAAGCGCATCGCTCAGAGTCTCAGACTGCATCCGGCGTTCCAGGGACAGGATATGCATCAGTTTATTTAAGAACCACTCGTCGATCTTGGTCAGCTCATGAATCTCGGCAACGGTCACGCCGCGCTTGAAGCTCTCATAGATTGCAAACAGACGCTCGTCATCCTGCGCCAGAATTTTTTCTCTCAGCTCTTCCACACTCATCGGCGCCAGTTTATTCATGTTCAGGCTGTTCTGGGAGATCTCCGCGCCGCGGACTGCCTTCATGAGCGCCTGCTCAAAGTTGCGGCCGATCGCCATAACCTCGCCGGTTGCCTTCATCTGGGTACCCAGCTTCCGGCGTCCGTAAACGAATTTATCAAATGGCCATTTCGGGAATTTAACCGTTACATAGTCAAGGGCCGGCTCGAAGCATGCCATCGTCTCGCCGGTTACCTCGTTCGGGATCTCGTCCAGATGATAACCGATCGCAATCTTGGTTGCCACGCGGGCAATCGGATATCCGGTTGCTTTCGAAGCAAGGGCGGAAGAACGGGATACACGCGGGTTTACCTCGATAACGGCATATTCAAAGCTCTCCGGATTCAGCGCAAACTGGCAGTTGCAGCCGCCCTCGATGCCCATCGCCTGGATAATATTCAGCGCTGCGGAACGAAGCATCTGGTATTCCTTATCCGCCAGCGTCACAGCCGGT
>NZ_FR895042.1:13000-14234 GCF_000434655.1 Clostridium sp. CAG:43
AACAATGGAGTCGCCGGTGTGGACGCCGACCGGGTCAAAGTTTTCCATCGAGCAGACCGTAATCTCGTTGCCGATGGCATCGCGCATTACCTCAAACTCGATCTCCTTCCATCCGGAAATACATTTCTCAACCAGAATCTGATTGATCGGTGACAGGCGGATACCCGCCTCCGCGATGTTGTAAAGCTCTTCTTTATTTGCCGCAATACCGCCGCCGGTACCGCCCAGGGTAAAGGCCGGACGCACGATAACCGGGTAAGAAATAACCTCGGCAAAATCAAGCGCATCCTCAATGGTGGTGACAACCTTGGACGGAATGACCGGCTCACCGATAGCTTCCATCGTGTCTTTAAAGCACTGGCGGTCCTCCGCCTTATCGATGGTCTCCGGAGACGCGCCGAGAAGCGTTACATTGTGGCTCTTTAAGAAACCTTCTTTGGCAAGCTCCATGGACAGTGTCAGTCCGGTCTGTCCGCCCAGGGTGGACAGGATGCTGTCAGGCTTCTCTTTTTCAATGATTCTCTTGACAAATTCCAGGGTCAGCGGCTCGATGTATACGTGATCCGCGATGGCGCTGTCCGTCATGATGGTTGCCGGGTTGGAGTTTACTAAAACGACCTCCAGACCTTCCTCTTTTAAAGCCCGGCACGCCTGCGTTCCTGCATAGTCAAACTCTGCCGCCTGACCGATGACGATAGGCCCGGAACCGATTACCATAACTTTTTTCAGGGATTTATTTAACGGCATGACGCGCCCTCCTTTTCCTTATAATCTCTCATCATCTGAATGAAACGCCCAAACAGCTCTTCCGTATCCTTCGGACCTGCACACGCCTCTGGATGGAACTGGACGGTAAATGCCGGCATATCGTGGTAGGTGATGCCCTCGCAGGTGCCGTCGTTGACATTGATAAATGTCTCCTCCGCGCCCTCCGGCAGCGTATCGCGCAGTACCTCATAGCCGTGGTTCTGGCTGCTGATGTAGACGCGTCCGGTCGTCAGATCCTTGACCGGCTGGTTCGCACCTCTGTGACCGAATTTCATCTTTCCAGTCTTCGCGCCCTTGGCAATCGCCAGCAGCTGGTGTCCCAGGCAGATACCGAACATCGGTTTTCCAGCCTTCGTAATCTTTCGGATCTCCTCGATGATCTCCGGGTTGTCCTCTGGGTTGCCCGGACCGTTGGAAAGCATGATTCCGTCCGGATTCATCTTAAGAATCTCCTCCGCCGTTGTAC
>NZ_FR895042.1:14260-25151 GCF_000434655.1 Clostridium sp. CAG:43
CCAGCCGGAAGGTCAGCCACGCGGCATCCGCGCCTGGTCAGCTCGCGGATGATATTTTCCTTTGCGCCGAAATCCCAGAGCACAATCTGGAACTCTTCTTTCTCATCCGCCGGTTTGATCTCACATTTCTTTGGTGTAACGGTTTCAACCGCCTTTGTAATGTGGAAGTTTTTCACTTCCTCCAGCTTTTTCGCATCATACGGCGGCTTCACCTCGGTCAGCCAGCCGTTCATCGAACCGGATTCACGAATGGTTTTTGCCAGCTTTCTCGTATCGATTCCATAGACGCCCGGGATGTTTCTTTCTTTAAAAAAGGTGTCAAGATCCCCACTGCATCTGAAGTTGGAAGGTTCCTGACACCACTCTTTTACGATATAGGCTGATAAATATACCTCTTCATTCTCGAAGTCCTGCGGAATCACTCCGTAGTTTCCGATTAACGGAAATGTCTGAACGACAATCTGTCCAAAATAGCTGGGATCTGTGATCGTCTCAAGGTATCCTGTCATACCGGTTGTGAATACGACTTCTCCGGTCACTTCACGTAAAGGAGCGCCAAAGCTTTTTCCCTCAAAATAGTCGCCGTTTTCCAACAGAAGATATACCGGTTTCTCCATCTGGTCACCATTCCTTTCTCTCTCGTACCCCGCCTGTGAATAGCTTCATGCAGGCAGTTTACTTTTTCATTCTCAATAGCCTCACATTTGAGCAAATCTGTTTTTCCTCAGATGCGTTTTTCACATCATTAGAGACATATTTTATAAATTGTCTGATTCTGCAAAAAAGGCGTCCATGAGCAGAGCCCATGAACGCCTTTGTTCATTTTCTGAAAGATTATAGCATAGGTAGGTTCTATGCGTCAAGAGGTTTTTTATTCATTTTCGGATGGTTTATGCATGATTTATGCATTTTTATGCATTTAATATGTAGAATCTTGTCGGTTCTGGGTAAATAAAGCCCTTGTCTGATCCGCGTTATTTCCTTATAATAGGGATGAATGAAACTGACTTGGAGGTATTTTCATGGATAAAATTACAAGCTTCACCATCGACCATCTGAAACTGCTCCCTGGCGTCTATGTATCCCGCAAGGATCGCGTGGGCGATCAGGTCATCACCACCTTTGATATCCGCATGACACGCCCCAACTATGAGCCAGTCATGAATACGGCGGAGGTTCACACCATCGAGCACCTGGCTGCCACCTGGCTGCGAAATAACGAGGAGTGGAAAGACCGCGTCCTCTACTTCGGACCGATGGGCTGCCGCACCGGCTTTTACCTGCTTCTCGCAGGCGACCTGACATCCGAGGAGATCGTGCCGCTGATGAAAGGGCTCTTTACTTTCATGCGCGACTACAAAGACGAGGTTCCGGGTGCTTGTGCAAAAGATTGCGGCAACTACCTCGATATGAACCTGCCGATGGCAAACTGGCTGGCTGACCGCTTTCTGCGCGAAGTCTTAGATGGAATTGGTCCGGAGAGACTGGTTTATCCGGAATAAAAGACAAGAATAGCAGGCGGTATGCTTTGAAACACAAAACCCCCAGATGCTGCAGCATCTGAGGGGTTTTATTCTATTATTTTCTATTTTCCCTATTTTCTTGCATCGGCAGCCGCTGCATGTCCGGATAATCCTTCTCCATGCGCCATACGCGATACAAGCGGTGCGATCCGCGCGGATGCCTCCGGGGTCATGCTCTGGTGGGTACAGGTCTTTAAGAATGTACCAACCCAGACGCCGCCGGTATAACGTGCCGCCCGAAGAGTCGGAAGTGTGTGGTTGGTTCCGGAAGCATAATCACCAAATACCTCCGCCGTATTCTGACCGATAAACAGGGAACCGTAATTAACCAGCTTCGGAATCAGTGCATCCGGATCTTCCACGTTGATCTCCAGATGCTCCGGTGCGTACTCATTCGCATACTGAACTGCCTCGTCCAGGCTGTCTACCACGCCGATCTCTCCAAACGTATCCCAGGACTGTCTCGCAATCTTTGCCGTATCCAGAATCTTCAGCTCTTCCTCTACCGCCTCAATCACGCTCTTTCCAAATGCCTCATCGGTTGTCAGAAGAATGCCTTTCGCATTGACATCATGCTCGGACTGTGCCAGCAGATCTGCCGCTACCACCTTCGCGCTCGCTTTTCCGTCCGCGATTACCAGGACCTCGCTCGGCCCGGCTACAAAGTCGATGCCGACCTGCCCGTAGCACTGACGTTTCGCCTCGGTTACGAAGCGGTTACCCGGCCCTACAATAATATCCACCGGCTTGATGCTCTCAGTTCCATAGGAAAATGCTGCGATCGCCTGTGCACCGCCCAGTGCGTAGATCTCATCCACGCCAGCCAGATCCATCGCTACCAGCGTCTTGGCATTGATATGACCCGTTCCCCGCACTACCGGAGAGCAGGCGGTGATACGTTTTACACCCGCTGCCTTCGCCGGAGTCGCTAACATCAGCGCCGTCGAATACAGCGGATAATTGCCGCCCGGCACATAACAGCAGCAGGACTCCATCGGAATGATGCGGTGTCCTAAAAAGACTCCCGGCTCCGGGCTGAAATTGTCAAGCGGTTTCACGGTCTGTCTCTGCGCGTTCGCAAATGCCTCGATATTGTGATGCGCCGCTTTCAGATCCGCCAGCTCCTGCTCGCCCAGCTCCTTATAAGCCGCATCAATCTCCTCCCGGCTGACCCGCAGCGATTCACGGGTACATCCGTCAAACTTCTCATTGTACTCCCTCAGTGCCGCGTCCCCGCGCCCCCGGACCTCACCAATAATCCCCGCCACGGTCTCCCGCAGATTCCGGTTATCTTCCTCGCTTCGAACCTGTGCTTCTTTTATAATCTTGATCATACGTTCTGCCTCTCTGTATAAGTTTTACCATTTTTTCCAAGTATACCACAAGTCTTTTTATTTTGCGATACAAAATAAACCTATCCAACACATCTGAAACCAGAACGTTACTGTACACGGGTAGGCACTTTTGGAACCGAAAGTGCCGTAAGAAAACGTGCCCAGTAACACCAGAACAGGATCTCACTTTTCTCTTAGACAACCGTCTCAATATTCTTAACCACAAATCCCTCTTTTTCAACCGCTTCCTGCAGCTTCGCATCGTCCACGCCATTCTCATAGAACACGCGGGCAATGCCTCTGTCTACGTCCGCATCTGCACGGATGACGCCGTTCTGGGCGGTCAGGGCTTTTTCAACGGATTTCTTGCAGTTTGCACAGTGCATACCCTCGATCCGCATGATCTTGGACGGGGTACTCGCTGTAATCGCTTTCTTGGAAAGATCTTCGCCGCGCGCACCAGCATTCCCATCGCTGCCGCAGGAACCGCAGCTTCCACCGGAGCATCCGCAGCATCCGCCGCCCTTTCCCGTGTAATGACGGATCGCCGAACGTAATGCCAGCAAAAGCAAAATCGCTACTACAATTAAAATTCCAATATCAATCGGTCTCATACGTTATCGTCCTCTCTTCTCTGACTTTTCGATGAATGGCTTCGGAGTATCTTTTTTATTTTATCATACACACGACAGATAAAATATCCTACAAAATAAACTACCAGAAAACCAATCACACCATAAAACATGGATCCGGATGAATCCCCCATCTATGCTTTCTCCTTTTCTTTTTTGAAATCGAATAAAACTGCCTCCAAACAGCAGACTTTCATTCTGCTATCCGAGGCAGCCTTATAAAGGATTAATTTTATCACTTATGATTACAGGCACCTGCCGATGCCCGGTCAGTGGAAACGCAAAACCACCGGCCGGACGGCAGAACCTGTTTTATTTTTTATTTAGAAACTAACTTATGAAGCTGCCTCTACAGAGCTTCTTGTGTAGCTCTTCTGATCCTTGTATGGATCCGGACGGAACAGCATGAAGAGCATGAATACCAAAAGGACTGCTGCCACGATAGTCCATACGTTGAATGCAACTGCGCCAAGTACCAGACCACCTAACTGATATACAATCAGGGATACAGCGTAAGCGAAGAGATTCTGATACAGGATAGCGAACCAGAACCATTTTCTGGACTGGAGCTGCTGTGCCATCGTTGCGATAGCTGCCAGACACGGAGAGTCAAGCAGGTTGAACAGCAGGAATGTAAAGGCTGCGATGGTTGTCGGGAACCATGTCTGGATAGCTGCTGCTACGACATCGGTCTCCTCAGACAGATCCTCAGATACATTCGCCAGAACACCCATGGTGGAAACGATAGCCTCTTTTGCTGTGAAACCAGTGATGGAAGCTGCAACCGGCTGCCACTCGCCGAAACCAAGCGGACGGAACAGGATTGCGATAGCACCACCCAGCATAGCCAGGATAGAATCTGCAGATTCTTCTACCAGACCAAATCCACCGTCTACAAATCCGAAGGAGGACAGGAACCACATAACAACGCAAGCCAGGAACAGGATTGTACCAGCCTTGATGATGAATCCCTTCAGACGCTCCCAAACATGAAGGAGAACGGTCTTAGCGGACGGAATGTGGTACGCCGGAAGCTCCATAACGAACGGAGCTGGTTTGCCGGAGAACGGTTTGGTCTTCTTTAACATGATCGCGGATACAAGAACCGCAACGATACCTACAAAGTACATGATCGGAGCCATCATAGTAGCCAGATCCATGTCGCCGCTCATATAACCAGCCATAACACCGCCCATCAGAGCGATAACCGGCAGCTTCGCACCACACGGAACGAAAGTTGCCGTCATGATGGTAAGACGTCTATCGTTGTCCTGCTCGATGGTCTTGGAAGCCATGATACCAGGAACGCCGCAGCCAGAGGAAATCAGCAGCGGGATGAAGCTCTTACCGGACAGTCCGAAGTGACGGAATACACGGTCCATAACGAATGCGATACGTACCATGTAACCACAATCTTCCAGAATGGAAAGGAAGAGGAACAGGATAGCCATCTGCGGAACGAAACCAAGAACGGCGCCAACACCGCCGATGATACCATCCACTACAAGGCTTACAATCAGGTCAGAAGCGCCTGCTGCTGCCAATGCATCGCCAGCCCAGCCCTGAATTGCGCCAACAAAGGTATCATTGGTCCAGTCTGTTACGAATGTACCCACGGTAGTAACGGATACATAGTAAACCGCCCACATAACAAGAACAAAGATCGGAATACCAAGTAAACGGTTGGTTACGATGCTATCGATCTTATCCGACAGACTCATCTTCTGAGCCGGTTTCTTTACGGTCTCCTCGATAACCTTCTGGATGTATACATATCTCTGGTCAGTGATAACGGACTCAGCGTCATCATCAAACTCTTTCTCCAGTTCCTTGGTGTAACGGGAGAAACGGTTGTCTGCACTAAGACCAAGCTGATCTGCAACTTTGCTGTCATTCTCGAGAACTTTGATTGCATACCATCTCTTCTCTGCATCCGGAATGCTAGAAGGAAGCTCTGCCTCGATTGCGCTTACTTTATCCTCTACGCTACTCTCGAAAATAGCACTTACAGTGCCTGCTGCATGGCTCTTTGCAACTTTGATTGCCTCTGCAATGACTTCCTTCAGACCGGTTTTCTTCAGCGCGGAAGTCTCGATGATCGGGCAGCCAAGTTTCTTGGACAGTGCCTTTACATCAATGTTGATGCCGTTCTTCTTCAGAAGATCGCACATATTTAAAGCGATAACAACCGGAATACCTGTCTCGATCAGCTGTGTGGTCAGATACAGGTTACGCTCAATGTTGGTTGCATCGACTAAGTCTACGATGACATCCGGATTCTCTTTTAAGATAAAATCACGGGTTACAACTTCCTCCAGTGTATACGGAGAAAGGGAATAAACTCCCGGAAGGTCCGTTACATTTACCTCTTCTCCCGAAGCATCTTTTAATTTACCGGTTTTCTTCTCAACTGTAACACCCGGCCAGTTACCTACATACTGGTTAGCACCCGTCAGTGCGTTAAACATGGTTGTTTTACCGCAGTTCGGGTTACCCGCCAAAGCAATATGAATTGCCATTTTTCATCCTCCTGCTTTTTTAATCAAACGTATTAAACTGTCTGAACATCTACGCACTCAGCATCGGCTTTACGAAGTGAAAGCTCATATCCACGAATCGTAACCTCTACCGGATCGCCCAGCGGAGCTACTTTTCGAATAAAAATCTCGCTTCCCTTCGTGATGCCCATATCCATGATGCGGCGTTTGTATGCGCCTTCGCCATGAATCTTGACAACTTTGACGGTAGATCCAACCTGTGCATCTTTAAGCGTCATTCTCTGTTCCTCCTAACCATTCCAATTTTTCACTCGGGATTCCGTCTGCTTTTGTACCATACAACCTGCTCTGGAATATCCCCATTCCCTTGCCTTAGACCAGAATGTGTCTTGCCTGATCCTTATTTATAGCCACTCTGGACTCCTTTACGTGAATAATCACGTCTCCGTCCAGCTGGGTTATCAATTTTACTTCGGTTCCCTCGTTAAATCCCATGGATTTTAAATGAGAACGAACCTCTGTGTTTCCGCTGATCTTTTTGATCGTATAGGCGGTTCCAACGGTTGCCATCGAAATCGGCATTGCTCCCTGCATACGATTCTCCTTCCTCTGTGTTTCCGCATTCTGCCCATCATGATGTCTCACTTAGCGGAAACGGCTCTTTTCATCTGCTACTAATCTAATTGATTCGCGTACGCTAATTCTCATTAGTTTCTGCTAACAATTATTAGACATAGCTAATTTTCATTAGATGAGACTAATTTTCATTAGTTATTCCTAACTCATACATAAGGTTAGCAAATGCTAACTTTATTGTCAAGTTTTTTTGCCCGATCTGGAAATAAAAAAAGGGCGTGTTTTACGCCCGAAAATTGTCAAAAATTCCCATAATAAAAGTCATCCCACGGAGCTTTTTTGTCATAGGACGAAGTTTTCTATGACAAAAAATACAGCACCAGAAGATGCGCCGGATAATAGATATAGAAAAAGGAACGGAATCTGCTCCGACCTCTGTAACCGTCATATAACAGGAGGCAGACAGCCGTGAGCGCCAGTACCCAGAGGGGTTCCTGCCACGCGAACGCGCCGATGAGGACGGCGGCAATCATCTTCATAAACACCCCCGCCGTTTTCTCATGAAAAAGAATGTGCCTTGGCACGTTAGTGCCTGAATTTCCTATTACACAAAAATAAAATGCCAGCACCAGTCCCATCCCCCATGCGCCGCCGTCTGCTCCCGCCGCTTCTGTCAGCGTACAGAACACTGCCGTCAGCACCAGTTTCTCCCAGATACCGTTTCCATACCGCTCTAACAGCTCCATCGCAACCAGCGCCAGAAAAAAGGTCAGGCAGACATTCTGGTGCTGTGCATCCATCCACCGTCCGGAAAATGCCAGATCATACGGAATCTCCGACACAGCCGCCGCCAAAAGCAGCCTCCGTCCATAACATCTGCGATCCCGCGTGTGAAAAAAACCTTCTACTAATAAAAAGGCGAACAATGGAAACGCCAGATCCCCAAATGTCCGGAATCCCGGAACCGGTCTGCAGATCACCGCAATGTGGTCTGCCGTCATCGCCAGGAGTGCTAAATATTTAAGGGCGGAGGCACTGAGATGGAGGCGGGTTAAAACCGCACTTTGCATCCCCTCTGATTTCTCATTCTGCTTTTCCTTGATTCGATCTTTTATCGCACTCTCCTCCCTTCGTTTCCTGTCCATTCTATCTCTATTCCATCAAATTATACTGAACATTTCACCCGCTGTCCATCCGCACTTTTCCATTCCCTTTTTCTCCATCTCCCCTATTTTCCCATTCTCATTTTCCACTCTTTCTCCCTATCTTTTTTCTTTATTTTCTCTAATAAAAAAATGTAGTTTTTTCTTATAAATAAAGGCTTTTCGGCACTTTTCCGCGTCTTTTTTACACTAATTTTACATTTTATTTGACAAACGAAAAACCGTGTTATATTCTGTAAATGGTGCTGGTGCGAGATCCTGCTGAAAAAGCAAAAATCCCGCACCGCTCTTCATTTTAAATACTAAAAAAAACACGGACAAAAGAGGTAGAATCTCATGGCAAGTTTAGATGTTATTTGCATTGGCGCTATCAATTATGACTATATGTTTCACTGCACCGGACTTGATCTGGTGGAGACATCCGCCGGTGGAGGCGACGAGAACTTAAGCAACCCGATTTCCGATGTGGAAAACGATATTCAGGAGCTGGCAATAAAAGGCAAGGAGTACACGACCCAGATCGGCGGTTCCGCTTTCATCACCCTGAAAGTTGCAAAGCATATTCTCCCTAACCTGCAGGTCGCTTATGTCGGCGTGTGCGGTACGCCCAGTCCATTCGATCTGCGCTTCGGCAAGACAAATGACATTGACGCTGAGCTGGCGCACCTGGATAACCGCGACTGGCTGTTTACCACGCGCGAACGCTTCGACGATCCATATTCCAAAGCGATTGCCAAATCGATTGTCCGCCTTTATAATCACACGCGCAACTGCATTAAGATTGCGCCGTGTGCCAACAACACGCTCTTAGACCGCATCCAGGAACAGGAAGCCCGGACGGGAACCACACTGGCGGAGTACCTCGCGCAGGCCCGCTGGATCCATCTGTCATCCCTGTCTGATTTCGACCAATTCGAGGCAATCATGCAATCGGTCATCCAGGCAAAACATTTAAATCCTGCCATGAAAGTCAGCATGGATCCTGGTTTTGAGTATACATCGCTGCGCCGTGAGCGCTTACAGCCACTGATCGCATATGCCGATTATGTTTTCTTAAATAAATCCGAAAAGAAAAACCTCGGCTTCAATGCCCGCAGCGCCCGTCCGCTCTACGCGAACCTCTGTGAGTATTTTTCTGCGATCAACCCGGATCCCACCCGCACCCTCATTGTCAAGCACGATGACCGTCATGAGCTGATCCATTTTAAGGACGGCGTATGTCAGATCCGCACAATCCGCCACAAAAAGCTCTACCAGTACCAGTTAAACAACGATACCGGCGCCGGTGATTCCTTTGCCGGCGGTTTCATCAGCGGTATGCTCGATGATCGGCTCAATTCGGATATCGCTGAGCCGATCCAGCTCGGTGTTCTGGCTGCCAAGGGACGGATGCGTAGTTTTGATTATGAGAACCCGTATCTGAATATACAGAAATTGACCAATGCTTTTTTTGAAGCTCTATAATAATTTTTTTCAAGTGCTGTTAAATAGCGCAGAGTGAATTGCAGCCATCATTTCAGGAGAAAAGTACCCAAAAAACAATAAAAGGGGGCTTTTCTCCTGTTTATCCTTATATAATTATATATATAATGTCTGTACACATCTAAAAACTTCTTTCATATATTAATATCAATTTGATATTGATTTTGGAGAGCCCATGATCCGCCTCAGCCTATGTATGATCGTCAAAAATGAAGAAGCCGTTTTGACGCGTGTTTTAACATCTGCCATACAATTTGCGGATGAAATCCTCGTCGCCGACACCGGTTCCACCGATCGAACTGTAGAAATCGCCCGGCAATACACCAAACATATTTATCACTACCCGTGGAACGATGATTTCGCCGCCGCGCGCAATTTCATCTGTGAAAAGGTCTCAACCGAATACTGGATGTGGCTCGACGCCGACGATATCGTTCCCGCCGAATCGATCACAGCGATTTTAAAGTTGAAAGAAACTTTAAGCAAATCCCCGCAGCCCGATGTCGTCATGATGAAATACGTTGCCGGATTTCAGCCGGACGGTACATCTGCATTTACCTACAATCGCGAACGGATTTTGCGAACGGACCGGCATTTTCGCTGGAAAGGACGCGTCCACGAAGCCATCGCGCCGCGCGGCAGGATTCTCTATTCTCCTATTCAGATCGAACACCGAAAGCCTGCTTCTGCTCTCACCCATTCTGACCGTAACCTGAAAATCTATGAAACAATGCTTGCGGACGGCGAACTGCTCGATCCACGCCATCAATACTACTACGCCCGCGAACTCATCGACCACAAACAATATGAAAAAGCCCGCCCGGTTCTGGAACATTTCCTGAACGAACCAGCCGGATGGTATGAAAATAAGATAGATGCCTGTCTGCTTCTGGCGCGCTGCCATGAAATGCTCAGAAATACGACTGCCAGCCAGCTTTCTCTGTTCCAGAGTTTCCTCTACGACCGCCCACGTGCTAAAACTTGCTGTGAGATCGGACGGTTGAAACTTTCCCTCGGTGAAATTTCCCAGGCTGTTTTCTGGTACCAGCTTGCCCTCAAAGACCGACCAGAATATCATCCAAATGCCTTTATCGAAGCCGATTACTATGATTTCATTCCTTTAATCCAGCTCTGCGTCTGCTATGATCGGATGGGAAACTATGATAAGGCACTGTATTATCATAAGGAAACAAAAAAAATCCGCCCGGATTCTCCGGCGGTTTTGGCAAATGAAGAATATTTTCAAACCATATCCTCAAACCATAAAACAAACTGATTAGCTATCTTGTGACATTCTCTCCGACCTCTGCGGTGGTCTGAGCGGCGGACTGGGAGTCGTTCCATCCAGCGGCATCCACACTTCCTACATTCATTCTTACCGTCTTCCACACTTATAATATTCCACAGTTCCCAGCCCTCGATTTCCCAGCCCTTTTCTACTAATGCACATCTCTTTCATCGCACACATATACTACATCAGGATGGATGTCCTAAATCTGGAAAGGAGTTTTTTATGTTTCGTCATTCATGTAATTTTCCCTACTATTTTGATGATAGTGACTATGAAAATAACGGCTATGGGCGCTGCGGACGCGATCGCGGCTGTCCCGGTTCTTTTGAACCCTACAACTGCTGTCGTCCCGGTCCCATAGGACCACGCGGCTGCCCCGGACCGATCGGACC
>NZ_FR895043.1:0-16661 GCF_000434655.1 Clostridium sp. CAG:43
GGTCGAAACGGATGGCGAGAGCGAAATATCAGGAATGGATTGACGATCCGGACAAGAGGACTCTGCTGTCCGGATGGGCCCGGAAGGGACTGAGCGACCAGCAGATCGCGAAAAATATAGGGATTTCAAGGTCCACGCTGAATGAGTGGAGAAAAAAATATCCGGTCATTGCGGACACATTAAAAAAAAGCAAGGAAATCGCAGACACAGAGGTGGAAAATGCCCTGTATTTGAAATGCATCGGCCACAAAGTCCAGCTAAAGAAAACTTTCAAGGTCCGGAAGATTGAATATAACGATGCCGGTCGGAAAATCAAAGAAGAGGAGCACCTGGAAATGGGGGAGGATGAGGTCTATATCCCGCCAGATACCAAGGCGATCATCTTCTGGCTGACAAACCGCGCCAAGGAAGACTGGAGAGAGCGCCAGAATATCCAGGAGGAGCAGGAGGAAGCTGGAGAGAGCGGCGTGATCATGCTGGCACCGGCAGATGTGGAAGGAGTGAAACAGGAAATTGAACGATACAAAAAGCAGAAGAGTGATCTGGCAGCCGCAGCCGAAACAGGCGCTGATGATGAGCAGAGGGGAGGATGAAGCTCTATACGGCGGGGCAGCAGGCGGCGGGAAGTCTGATTTTCTTCTGGCGGAAGCTCTGCGCCAGGTACACATCCCCCATTACCGGGCGATCATATTCAGAAAGACCTATCCGCAGCTCACGGCACTGATAGACCGCTCACGCGATGTTTATCAACCGGCATACAGAAAAGCCAGGTATAACGAGACGGGGCACGTCTGGAAGTTTCCCAGCGGCGCAAAAATTTACTTCGGTTCGATGCAGCACACTAAGGACCGGACAAATTACCAGGGCAAACAGTACGATTTTATCGGCTTTGACGAACTTACACACTTCACATGGGATGAATACTCCTATATGGTTTCCCGTAACCGCCCCGCAGGTCCGGGAACACGCAAGTATATGCGCTGTACAGCCAATCCCGGCGGCATCGGTCACGGCTGGGTAAAACAGCACTTTGTTAAGGCGGCGGCGCCATATAAGACGGTAGTACATGAATATGAGATTCTGGATCCGCATGGCAAAAAGACTAGCCTATATAGAACGTCCTGTTTTATCCCATCGACAGTGTTTGATAATAAAGAGCTGCTTAAAAGCGATCCGAATTACCTCGCCGCGCTGGCATCGCTTCCAAAGGCGGAACGTGAGGCGCTGCTGTATGGGGATTGGGATAGCTTTTCGGGACAGGTATTCGAAGAGTTCCGGGATAATCCGTTGGGATATGAAACCCAGCAATACACGCACGTCATTAAACCGTTCCGAATCCCCACAGACTGGGCGATATACCGGGGCTTTGACTTTGGCTATGCAAAACCGTATTCGGTCGGCTGGCATGCCGTAGATCATGATGGCTGCATTTACCGCATCAAAGAAATGTACGGCTGCACAGGAGAGCCGAATGTAGGTGTCAAGATAGCGCCGAACGAGATAGCCAGACAGATCCGCGAGGTGGAGCAGGCGGATCCAATGCTAAAAGGACGCAAAATCATCGGGATAGCGGATCCGTCTATCTATGATAGGTCACGCGGGGAATCGATCGCGGAAATGATGGAACGTGAAGGGATTTACTGGTCCCCGGGCGATAACACCCGCCTCGCCGGTAAAATGCAGTATCACTATCGACTTGCGTTCGACTCAAATGGTCGGGCGATGTTTTACGTGTTTGATACCTGCAAGGACTTCATCCGCACGATTCCGGCATTGGTATATGACGAGCATAACGTAGAGGATATAGACACGACCCAGGAGGATCATATCTATGATGAGTGTCGTTATGTTCTTATGGAGCACCCGATCGCCCCGCGTCAGAGCGTCATCCAGGAAATACCGCAGGAGGATCCGCTGGATCTGTACAAACAGAAACGTCTTGTATTGAGAGTATAGGAGGGAATCATGGAAGAAAAAGTGATACAGACCAAAATAGGAGAGGAAGAAGCAAGAAAAGCACTTGCTATTCTGGAAAAGTACAAACAGGGAAAGAAATCCCTGGATGAAAGATTGATTGATAATGAACAGTGGTGGAAGAAGCGCCACTGGGATCGGTTTAAAAAGAAAAATAAGAACGGGAATGCAATCGAACCGGCCAGTGCATGGTTGATCAACTCGCTCATCAATAAGCACGCTGATTTTATGGATAATTATCCAGAAGCGAATATATTGCCGCGTGAGGAGTCAGACAAAGAAACAGCCAAGATTTTATCAGATGTTATTCCGTTTATCATGGACCGGAACGAGTACACTGCAGTCTATTCAGAAGCGACCTGGCAGAAAATCAAAATGGGAACGAGCATTTATGGAGTGTTCTGGGATGCTCACAAGGAGAACGGTCTGGGCGATATCTCAATTAAAAAATGTGACCCGCTCAAAATGTATTGGGAGCCGGGAATTGATAAAATCCAGGAATCCAGGAACCTGTTTTATCTGAATGTTATGGATAACGACCTGATTGAACAGGAATATCCACAGATGCAGGGAAAACTGAATGATACTTTGATTAGTGTCCAGGAGTACCTGAATGATGATTATGTCGATACAACCGGGAAATCATTAATCATTGATTGGTATTACAAGAAAACAGTTTCCGGTATGTCCGGAGATGTGCCGGTTATGAAAACAGTGCTGCATTATTGTAAAATCTGTAATGGAACCGTACTCTATGCATCGGAGAACGATCCAAAAATGGCTGACGGTTGGTATAAACATGGACAGTATCCGTTTGTGTTCGATCTCATGTTCCCGATTGAGCACAGTCCTTTCGGCTTTGGATATCTGGATATAATGAAAGACTGCCAGGAGTATATTGACAAATTGAGCCAGTCAATTTTACAGAATTCGATCGCAGGTTCCAGGCCGCGGTATGCGTGCAAAGACAGCTCCGGATTCAATGAGGAAGAGTTTTCGGACCTGTCGAGGGATATTGTGCATTACAACGGATCCAGAGATGACATGTTGCCTCTTACAGTGGCACCTCTTCCAGGCATCTATTATCAGGTTTACCAGGGGAAAATCGAGGAATTAAAAGAGACTTCCGGAAACCGTGATTTTTCACAGGGCGCGACAGCTTCCGGAGTAACGGCAGCTTCCGCGATTGCGGCACTGCAGGAGGCAGGCAGTAAGCTGTCAAGGGATATGATAAACGGCTCTTATCAGGCTTTTCAGAGTGTTGTAAATATTGTTCTGGAACTCATCAGGCAGTTTTACACCGCGCCTCGTGTCTTCCGTATCACGAATGACACGGGGGAGAATTTCGTATCATTCGATAACTCCGGTATGCAAGCCCAGGAGATGGAAGTGGGATTTACAGGCATGATTGCGGAGCGTAAACCTGTATATGACATCAAAGTACAGGCACAGAAAGCAAGCCCGTTTACAAAGATTTCCCAGAACGAACTGGCTAAAGAAATGTACAATCTAGGCTTCTTTAATCCGCAGTTAGCTGATCAGGCACTGGCTTGCCTCGAAATGATGATGTTTGACGGCAAAGAGGAAGTTATACGGAAGATTGCACAGAAAGGAACCATGTATCAGCAGATGCAGCAGATGCAGCAGACTATGAGCCAGATGGCAGCAGTGATCGCCCAGAGTACCGGCGATACGCGCCTGTTAGATGCAGTGGGATCAATGGGACCGGGGGAGCAGCCGATCGTGTCCGGTGGCAACGGCAAATCCGCCCAGCTTGATGCGATGGGGAATGCAACCAGGGAAGCAGCCAGTTCGACCGCTGGGAAAGCACGGGAACGCGCAGCGAAGGCGGCAACGCCAAAGGGGGCAGAATAATGACGAAAGTAATTGAACGACGGGAAAATGAAGTGATTGATTTCATTATCGGCGGACACGCGGAGAAAGTGAACCCGGATGAGGGGAATATCCTTTGTGCAGCGGTGTCGATGCTGGGGCAGACCTTACTCGAGTGTTTGTGGCGGATGGATGCCAATGTGCGGACGGAAAGCCGGGACGGACATATAGCAGTCAGGTTTTATCCAGATGATGAAAATTCGGAAGAAATTGAGAATCTTTTGAAATTCACAAAAACCGGCTTTTGCCTTTTAAAATCAAGGTATCCGGAGCAGTTTGACCTAGTGGGAGATTTTGAGTTTTGATTATGTAAAAATATAAGCATAGGCACGCCGGAGAGACGGCAGGAGACAGCTGGAGAGACAGACGGACACGCCGGAAAGACGGCAGAGGACAAGCTGGAAAGACAGCCGACACGCCGGAGAGACGACAGATAGGCACGCCGGAAAGACGGCAGAAAGGGAAAAAAGATGATTAGATTGAACCTCAGAATGTTCGAAGGTGGAGAAGGAGGCGCAGCGGGAGCGACTACAGGAGCCGCACCGGCAGAAAATGGAACGCAGACATCAGGAGCAAGCGGAATACAGGCAGAAGGTGAAAAGCCAGCCGAAACCGTAGAGGAGACCCCGGAAGAACGCGCGAAGTCCTATAACGACCTGATTAAAGGCAAATTCCGTGATATGTACGACGCAGACGTGCAGAAGGTAATCAAGAGCCGTGTGGGCGACATGAAGCAGATGCAGAAGCAGATGCAGGAGCAGTCGGACATCATCGGTCTGATGGCAAAGAAGTACGGTCTTGCGTCCGATAACATGGCAGATATTCGCACAGCACTGGAAAATGATGATATGTTTTGGGAAGAGGCAGCAGCCGACCAGGGCATGGCGGTAGACAGCTATAAGAAGATGATGAAGCTGGAAGTGGAAAACGAATCATTCCGGAAAGCCAAGGAAGAGGCAGAGCGTAAAAACCAGCGGGATGCAGTATTTCAGAAATGGGACCGGGAAGCGGAAGAACTGAAACGATTCTACCCGCAGTTTGATTTGCAGACGGAAATCCAAGATCAGAGATTCCTTGACCTGATGGGCGCAGGCATCAATATGCGTACAATCTATGAGACTCTTCATCATGATGAAATAATTCCGGCACTGATGCAGCAGACAGCCAAGGCAACCGCCAAACAGCAGGCGGCAGCCGTGCAGAGCGGTCAGATGAGACCGGCGGAGAATGGCATGTCAAGCCATCCGGCAGCGCAGATCGTAAAGGATCCTGCAAAGATGACCAAGGAAGAGCGCCAGGAATACGCCAGAAGAGCAGCAAGAGGGGAGATCATTACATTCAGAGAGTAGGAGGATGGAATGATTTACTTAGATTTAAGATTATTTGATGATGTAACAAACACCACTGGTTCGACCGGTACAGGAAACGAACTCAGTCATGAGATGAAGACGTACTATGACAAGACCTTGATTGACATTGCGGGTCCGCGTCTGGTACACGATCAGTTCGGCCAGAAACGACCGATCCCGAAAAACGGCGGTAAAACAATCGAGTTTAGAAAGTACACCCCGCTCAGCAAGGCACTAACCCCGCTGACTGAGGGCGTAACCCCGGAAGGCAACAAGCTGGATGTCAGCATCGTGACGGCGACCGTCAAACAGTACGGTGATTATATCAGACTGTCTGATATGCTGCTTATGACAGCGATCGATAACAACCTGGTGGAAGCCATGAAACTCTTGGGCGATCAGGCTGGTGCCACTCTGGACACTGTAACCAGAGAAGTCCTCAATGGCGGAACGAATGTACAGTATGCAGAGGGACAGACCGCATCGAGAGCCACTTTAACCCAGAACATGAAACTGACCGTCAAGGCGGTTAAGATGGCAGTCAGAGCGCTGAAAAAACAGAATGCTCCGAAGATTGACGGCTGGTATGTCGGAATCATCCACCCGGATATCGCCTATGACCTCATGGAGGATGAGGAGTGGAAAGATTGGCACAGATACACCAAGCCGGAAAACGCTTACCAGAACGAGATCGGAGAGATTGGCGGCGTCCGTTTTGTAGAGTCCACCGAAGCGAAGATCTTTGCAAAGGCAGGAGCTACGGGAACAGGAAGCGATAAGATCGATGTATACTCAACGCTGATCCTCGGTGCGAACGCATATGGAATCACGGATGTTGAGGGCGGCGGTCTTGAAACGATTGTAAAACAGCTTGGTTCCGGTGGTACAGCCGATCCGCTGAACCAGAGAGCAACAGCCGGATGGAAAGCCACCAAGACGGCGGAACGTCTGGTAGAACAGTACATGGTGCGTATTGAGACAGGAAGCACATTCTCGGAAGGAAAGGGGAACTAAATGGCAGCTAAAACAGAAAAATTAAAAGAGGAGCAGATGGCAGAAACGCAGGCGGTAGAAACAGAGGAGCAGCCAGCAGAAGCGCCGGATGATGGAATGGTTAATATCTTCCTGATGAGAGATTCTGACAAGTACAAGGGCGATGTATTTGTGCAGGTAAACGGTAGATCTTATATCGTTAAGCGCGGCAGAAATGTCAAGGTTCCGAAAGAGGTAGCGGAAGTGCTGCAGAACTCCCAGGAGCAGGACACGAAAGCGGCGGAATTTATCGATCAGGAATCTGAAAAGTTTGAGAATGGTCTGAAACTGCTGATCTAATCACGGCGGGATGTGTGTGAAAATCATGCATCCCGTATTTAAGAGGTGGAAGAATGATAGTAATTGAGAACCGGCAGATGCTTATCCCAAGAGGAGAAGAGAAGATCGGAACAACAGCGGATAATCTGTGTGATACAAGAACATTCTCCATTCCGCGCGTGTCAGCGACTTTGTTGGATTTGTCGGCGCTGGACTTCTTTATCGACCTGGAATATGCCGATGGTACGAAGGATACAGACTCCCTGCAAGCCACATACGGCGAGGAAAGAATCTTATTGACCTGGCAGATACGGAATACACAGCTTCGGGTTCCTGGCGCCGTATTTATCGCGGTCAGAGGTTATGATGAAACCGGAACGATGCGCTTTACCTCGTATAAAACGCCGGTGTATGTGGAAGATGCAATCAATACCCCGGAAGGGAAACCGGGACTGAGTGAATTTGAACGCCTGGAAAAGGAATTGAATGCCGGTCTTGGAAAAGCGGAGGAAGCCACAAACAAGGCAGATACTGCGGCGGGATTGGCAAATTCGGCAGCGACCAGGGCGACGACGGCAGCAGAGGAAGCGGAGAAGATCCGAGAGGATGTTGTAGGAAAGCTAGAGCGTGGGGAGTTAAAAGGAGATAAGGGAGATAAAGGCGAAAAAGGAGATACTGGTCTGCAGGGACCGCAAGGCATCCAGGGCGAAAAAGGAGATACCGGTCCGCAAGGACCTCAGGGAATCCAAGGAGTGAAGGGGGAGAGCGGTGTCATGATTCCGGCATCGGGGATGTTTTCGCTCTATCTGGACCCGGAAACAGGAAATCTCTATGCAGATTATCCGGATGGAGAGAAGCCGCCAGCATTCCATTATGATTCGGAAACAGGGAATCTCTATTATCTTACAGGAGAGGATGTGAAAAACGATGGCTAGGATTTTAATTGGAAATATCAAAGGACCGCAGGGACCACAGGGAATCCAGGGAGAGACTGGTCCGCAGGGCTTACAGGGAATCCAGGGAGAGACTGGCCCACAGGGACCGCAAGGCATCCAGGGCGAAAAAGGAGACACTGGCCCACAGGGACCGCAGGGCATTCAAGGACCGCTTCCGCCACTGATAGCAAATTATCTTGCTACGGAATCCGGAAAAGCGGCATTGGATGCGATTGTGGGGAAACTGCTGGATGAGAGATTGACGGCAGCGGAGAAATCACTTACTCAGTTAAATAGCGACCTGAAAGTTCTCTATTACGGTTCTATTGTCGGGACTGAGGATTCCGTGGTTCCAAGTAATACTCAAACTGTCGTTTATTCCTTTAATGTAGATGCTGGCGTATATATTGCCTTCGCTAATGTTCGATGGAGTTCGAATGCAAAGGGATCTCGGCACATTGGATTTGCAGAAAAAACAACTGAAGTTTTTGCAGACATGAACGCGCACTATAGTATTGTTGCTCCGAGCACCGATGGAATGACCTTTCAGAATCTGGCCGTTATTTTGAAATATGAAAATCCGGCACATGTAGAAATCAGGGTTCAGCAGTTTTCAGGGGGTGATTTAAAAATTCGAACTCGTTTATCTTTATTAAAAGTAAAATAACAATTTAGCTGAGTAATTGAGGGGGGCGAAATGTTCACAGTAAAGAAAAATAAAATCGAAAATGGGTACGATTGCTGGGGAAGAAGTGAATTCGATAATGTGTATGATGTTTATCACAATAACGAATTTGTATGTCGTATGATGAGTGATCCAACAGAATTAATCAACAAAGTTAATAACATCGTAAAAAAGGAGGAGAGTCCAATGAATAAATACATCGGAACAAAAATGATTGAAGCGGAACCAATGACGAAGGGAGTTTACAACGAAAGCAGAGGCCGAGCTGTTCCAGGGGATCCGAACGATGCGGGATATCTGGTAAAGTACCAGGATGGTTACGAGTCATGGAGCCCGAAGGAAGTGTTTGATAAGGCTTACATGAAAGTAGATGATAATACAGAACTTCCGTCTGGCGTCAGCATCGGCCAGAAGATGGTAGATGAGTTCATTGCATACACGGAAACGAAGACGATGGGAACGAAGACAACAGTAGTTCGCTGTGTGCTCAGAAATGGATTTGAAATTGTAGAATCAACCGGATGCGTGGACGAGAAAAATTATTCGGAGAAGATCGGATATGAAATCTGCATGGGTAAAATCAAAGATAAGATTTGGGAGCTGTTAGGCTTCCTGTTACAGACGGCTTGGAAGGGAATTCAGTAGGAGGAAAGAAATGAAAGCAATGTTATCACAGCCTATGGCTGGCAAAACGGATGAAGAAATTGTAGAAACAAGAGAAAAGGCAGTCAAAGCACTGAAGGAAAAAGGGTATGAGATTGTAAACACCCCGTTCACCGATGAATGGTATAGCAGGGAGAAGATGGAAGAGAGAGGAGTGGAACAGATTCCGCTGTGTTTCCTGGCAAAGTCCTTAGAGAACATGTCTTTGTGTCATGCTGCATATTTCTGCAAAGGATGGGAAAAGGCAAGAGGGTGCCGGATCGAACATGACGCTGCGGTTGCCTATGGTCTTACAGTGCTTTATGAAGAATAAGGAGGGATATCATGGATAAGCTTATTTTAAAGGACGGAACGAAGATTGAGATGGTAGCAGGAGCTTCTCTGAGTGCGCTTCAGATTGAGAGCGAGAGTCGGGAGACTATGCTGGAGATTTGGAAAAAGCTGACAGACGAAAATCTAAAATCGATCCGGATCGAAACGTCAGACGGTCTGACGGTGGGAAAATATGAAGATGTCCTTCTGGTTTCTGAAACATCCGCTGTTGAAGGGGGCAAAGTAAAAACCAGCTTCAATATGCGTGAAAAGACATCCGAAGAAAAACGTCTGGACGCATTGGAAGAAAGTCAGGAGATCCAGGATGAGGCAATCATAGATCTCGGTGCTGCGGCGAGTGAGCTTGCGGAGAAAGGAGGTGCTAAGTGATGGGGGCTTTTTATGGAAAGAAAATCAGAGACGGGAAAATGACACTTGAAAAGGTGCCGTTATATTGGCGTAAGGTAACCGAGAAATGGTTGGAGGAGCATCCGGAGGGATAGAATGATCGATACAGAAATTGCAGTAGCCTTGATCGCGTCCGGCGGAGGTGTCCTGGGGGCTTTTGCAGGTGTGATTGCATCGGCGAAGCTCATGACATACCGGATGGGGCAGCTTGAAAAGAAAGTTGAAAAGCATAATACAGTAATCGAACGCACGTATAAGCTGGAAGAAATACAGGCTGTCATGCAGGAACAAATCCGAGTGGCGAATCATCGTATCCAGGATTTGGAGGAGGGAAGAGCTTGAAAGAAAAACTTGCGAAACTGATTGATGTAAAAAGCCTTATGACATTAGCATTGACAGCGGGATTCATTGGGCTGACGTGTTCCGGAGAAGTATCCGGACAGGAATACATGAGCATTTTCACTATGATTGTAGGGTTTTATTTCGGAACCCAGGCAGAGAAAGCAAGAAAATAGAAAGAGAGGAAAGAAAAGATGAGTTGTAACGTACATGGAAACAAGAATGCAAACGAAGTACATAACTATAGCGCTAAGAAAGCGCAGAAATTAGGGCATCCGGAAATGACGGTAGATCCAGAGTGCACCTGCGATGTTGGCTGCACGGGTCCGGCAAAAGAAGGAAAAGGGAATACGCCGGTAGGACCGGGAGCAGAAACAAAAAAGCCGGGACCGGCAGATGAGTGCAAATAATGATTTAGGGCGGATATTTTCCGCCCTGTGTTCGTAGAAAGGACAAATATGAGAGATATTACATTGTGCCATCCGCGTCTCCAGCGTCTTGCGGGTGCGTGGATGAAAGCCTGTGTGACACAAGGGATTGCAGTGACAATTGGGGAAACATTCCGGACAGTAGCAGAGCAGGATGCCCTCTATGCTCAGGGACGTACAAAACCGGGAAAAAAGGTAACCAATGCACCGGGCAGCAGCTACAGTTCACAGCATCAGTGGGGAATCGCCTTTGATTTTTATTTAATAATGGACATTGATGGAGATGGCAGCACGTCAGATGATGCATTTAATGACAGAACAGGAATGTTTAAAAAAGCGGCTGAGATTGCCAAGGGGCTGGGACTTGCCTGGGGAGGAGATTGGAAGAGCCTGGAAGACAAACCGCATCTTTATCTGCCGGACTGGGGCAGCGGCACGGGAATTTTGAAGCAGAAATATGGGACATTTGAGAATTTCAAAAAGACTTGGGCGGCGGAGGATGGAGCTGCAGCTTCACAGCCGAGCGCCCCGCAGGTATCGATCACCGATCTGAAAGAGGTAAAGAGCGGCGTGCGCGGTTTGTGCATTCTGGCATCGCCGACATTGATTATCCGAACAACCCCGGGTGGGGCAGATTCCGGAAGACGTTATAATAACGGAGAACACGTGCAGCCGCTCCGGAAGTGTTTTGTAGATGGAAAACCTTGGATCGAGACCTCACACGGATGGATCTCCGGGGAATATGTCGGAGGCTGGATTTGGCAGGATGGACGTTGGTGGTATGTCCTGAAAGGTTACAAATATCTGCATGATACAGTCTGCCGGATTGATGGACAGTTGTATGCGTTCGATTCGGACGGCTGGATGCTGACGGCGGATAGAATCGCGGAAGATGGACATATCCTGTGACAAAACGAAGCAGAGACGAAGAAAGAATTTTTCCAGTCGAGTCCACGTGAAAAACTGCATATTTCAAGAGATATTAACGAGATGCCCTGTCACATGCCTGGTGGGGCATTTTTGCGTGGGAGAAAAACACATAGGAATCTGGCACAATAAAACTCAAGGAGGCGATGCGATGAAAATAGCGGAAGTGCTGGCGAGAGTAGATGATGAAAAACTGAATCAGTATGATGCCAGGGTAAAAACGGCGTGGCTGTCAGAAGTAGAAGGAATGGTTGTAGACGACATCCTAAATGCGGCGGAGGGCAATGACATAGAATTTGACGGGTACGATTATGACCGGGACTCTGAAAAGACCCTTATGGTGCCGGATCGCTTTGGAGATATCTATGTAAATTATCTTGCCGCCAAGATTGACTATAAGAACGAGGAAACAGAGCGCTATAACAACAGCGTGGCAGCATATGAGGCGTCTTTCCAGGCGTTTGCATCCTATTACCGTAGAAATCATATGCCGAAGGAAAAAGCACAATTTAGGGGGTGGTAAGATGCGTCTGCCAATCGTAAATCCGATTACCAGAACCAAGAAACAGGAAGGAGTGTTCGGCGGCTTAGATACCAGGTCGAGCGTCCAGGATGGATATTTCGCAGATATGAAAAATATGTCCTCTGATTACTATCCAGCAGCAGGACCGCGTCAGGCGCGTGGAGAGTCAATAAAGACATTGGAGACTCCGAACGGACTTTATTGGAAAAATGGACTGGCGTATGTGGATGGAGAAAAATTGTACTATAAGGAACAGGAAAAAGGAACAGTGACAGATGGCAAAAAAGTTATGGTCGGAATGGGGGCCTATATCATCATTTTCCCGGATAAGGTTTACTTAAATACGGATTCCGGGGAATTTGGTTCAATGGAGAAATCTTTTATCTAGGCTTCGGCGGCGACGTTTGCGCCGTCATACACCGGCTCAACCTATACAAAAATTTCCTGCACCGGAATCGGAAAACAATTCAATCAGTATGACGGCGTGGAAATATCCGGATGCACGAATGCAGATTACAATAAAACGGCCACTATCCAGGCAAAAACGGATGATAGCATTACAATCATCGGTGTATTAGAAAATAGTTTTACACAGGCGAGTGGTTTGAAGATAAAGCGGAAAGTACCGGATATGGATTTTTTAACGGAATGCGAAAATCGATTGTGGGGATGCAGTAGCAAAAACCATGAAGTATATGCGAGCAAGCTGGGCGATCCTCTGAACTGGAACGTTTTTGAAGGTATTTCGACAGACTCCTATGCGGCAACGATCGGATCGGATGGAGATTTCACGGCAGCAGCTACATATTCCGGATATGCGCTTTTCTTTAAGGAGCATACAATTCATAAGGTCTATGGAAACAAACCGTCAAATATCCAGATTCAAACGCAGGAGGCGCCGGGCGTAAAGAGTGGGTGCAGTGCTAGTGTTCAGGTCGTTGGAACTACGCTGATCTATCTTTCTGGTACGGGTGTACATGGCTATACCGGCGGCGTTCCGTTTACGCTGTCGGATGTTCTGGAAAAACTCGCGCTGTCGGATGGAATCGCAGGGAAATACCAAGGAAAGTATTATCTGTCAGCGGAGACGGGAAAAGGAAAACAACTGCTGGTCTATGACACAGCAAAACGGCTCTGGCATAAAGAAGATGATACGCAGATGCTTCTTACCGCACCCGGAGGAGGACAGCTCTATTATGTCGATCAGGATAAAAACGTCCGCACCATTACCGGAGGGGATGAGCTGGTCGAATGGTATCTTGAAACGGGAGATCTGGAAGAAGGAAGCCTGAATCGAAAGTACATTGGAAAGATTCAGTTCATGATAGAGCTGGAACGTGGAAGCCAGGTGGATGTGTTTCTGAAACACGATTCAGATGCAGCTTTCCGCCGGATGATTACCATCTTCGCAGATAAAAAGCGGACGTATTCGATTCCAATTAAGCCGATGCGCTGCTTCTATTATCGGTGGAGGTTAGAAGGCAAGGGAAAAGCCCGATTGATTGCCGTCGGAAAGTACATCAACGAAGGGAGTGAGATCTGATGGCACAGTTCAAAGCGATCGAGGGCTTTAATAGTATGGATACGAAAGAACTGACAGGATATCTCTATCAGCTCAACGAACAGCTTAAATATATGTTCAACAATCTTACTCCGGAAGATAACTATTCCAATCAGGCGCTGCAGAAATATCTGGAGGATGAGAAAAGGGTAGCATCCCTGAAATTCGATTTGGATGGTTTGAAAGTTGAAGTGAGCGATTTCGAAAAGAATACGAATGCAAAGTTTAAAGTTACAGACAGCAAAATCGATATGAAAGTAACGAAAGGAACCGTATCGTCGGAGATTTCATTGGAATCGGGACAGGTTACGATATCCGGAAATCGTCTGGTGGTAAATTCAACGAATTTCAAGTTAGATGCTTCCGGAAATGCTACATTCTCCGGAAATGTAAAAGGTGCAACGATCACTGGTTCAAGAATCCGCTGCAAGGGTGGAGCATTTGAAGCTAATGAAGACGAGGTTTATATCGGAGGATTCTATACGTTTGATACCAGCATGGGACAATATCTAGGCACCGGCGATCAGAGCACAGGAATGGGTGATAATGATTTGTATTGCTTTTGGACTGGCTGGGATGGCACAGGAAATATCAATGACACAAAACCGCAGAGGATCCTGGATCACTATGGCTGCGTTCTTTCACCGTCTAATGCCTACGCGCAGGAACTTTATCTGAACCACCCCGTATTCTCCGGAAAGACTCATTATTGGGGCGTGGGAGAAACGATCCAGGATATTTATGATCGCCTGGATAGTTTGGAAAGCAGTAGTTAGGAGGTACCATGAAAAAATATGTGTATGAAGAGCTCGCCATCAAAGCGATTGTCAGTGCTCTCGATAGAATGAAAGTGGAGGGGATTACCCAGGCAGAGAATCTGGTAAAGGTTGCTGCTATCTTAAATGCAGGCGAGATTATCGAAGAAAAAGAAGAAGGGAAGGATGAATAATGGCGGTTGGAAGTATTGTTGATTATCTGAGAAGTATTGTTGATTATCTGAGCAGCTCCGGAAGGGATTCCAGCTACGCTGCCAGACGGAAACTTGCCGAAGAGTATGGAATATCTGGATATTCCGGGACGGCAAGCCAGAATACAAAATTGCTGGGAATGCTGCAGAACGGGTCAGCGACAAATAATGCGGCGAAGATTCAGGAGCTTGCAAATGCAGCACCATCGAACCCGTCCAGCAATGTAACTGCGGGGGTAGCCACGGCAAGCGGTTCGACCGAGGCGAAGCCGATGTACCAGAGGTCTGACCGAGTGAATGAATACTACAATAAAACTCGGAATCTGGAGAAGAACAAGCCGGATGAATTTGAAAGTAAGTACGAAGATCAGATCTCAAGTATCCTGGATAATATCATGAACCGTCCGAAATTTTCGTACACCTCGGAGGATATGGTAAACGATGATTTATATAAAATGTACCGCGATCAGTATATGCGCCAGGGAAACCTTGCTATGCGCGATACGATGGGGAATGCGGCGGCGCTGACCGGCGGATATGGGAATACATACGCGTCGGCAGCAGGGCAGCAGGCGTATGACAATTATGTCGCTCAATTAAACAATAAGGCTCTGGACTTCTATGATCGGGCATACCAGCGTTATGCGGATGAAGGACAGAATCTGTACAACCAGATGAATGTAGTGACAGGTCTGGACAATACAGATTACCAGCGTTATAGGGATGGCGTCAACGATTACTATAACGACCTGAACTATTATAACGGTCGGTACAATCAGGAATATGGATATGATTACGGTGAGTATCAGGACCGCGTGGCAGCAGACCAATGGGCGCAGGAATTTGCATTCCAGAAGCAGCAGGCAGCACAGGAGCAGGCGAACTGGGAGGCTGAGATGGCGTTAAGGAGACAGGCGGCGGCAAGTTCTGGCGGAGGACGTGGTAGATCATCTAGATCATCTTCAAAAAAGAAATCTAGTTCGTCGGGGATATCAACAGCAAATGCAATATCGTGGGCTGATGCTAAGAATGCATACACGAAAGTATATAAGAAAGAAGGCGCAGAGGCGGCAAATAATCTAATGAACTATATGCAAAAAGCGGGTGCGGTTGATATGTATAAGGATAAGGCAGATGCGAAATCGAACCCGCAGGCATTGCTCAGCAAGATGGATATACCACACGCCTCAAATGTTGTGCAGGCTAATCAGAATTATTTGGAATCGAATAGTGCATGGAACAGTGCGGCAAATGCATGGAGGAAGAAATGGAGCGGTACAAAGTAGATCAATTAAAAAAAGGAAAAGAGCTGTATGAAAAGTATGTTGGAAAAGCGGGTGACACTGGAGAAACGTCGCCTAAAACAACTTCCAACCGTTCTACACAGTCTTTTGGGGCAACTCAAAAGAAAAAAAACGTCACAATGGCGGAGCGGAGGTTGGAAGAGGGGAAGAGATTATTTGATAAATATGTTGGTCCTCAAACATTTAATCGAGAACAGTTATACCAGCATATGCAAAAGAAAGAAGCAGAAAAAAGACTGGCACAGGAATATGCAGCCACAAAGACGAAGCAGCCAGCGGCAACCAAAGTATTCTCTCGGCCTCAGACCAGCGCAAACGGAACAAAACCATATAGCAATCAGGAATTTACCCAAATGGTTCTTGATTATGCGAAGCGGAACCCGGAACGAGGCAAACAGAATTTCCGTGCATCTTCGGGACTTACATATTCAGGAAAACGGGGAAATATTTCGTATACACAGGCACAGAAAGATCCAGGATACAAAGACTATGTAAAAAAGGGAAGCCAGAGCAAGGAGGGTTATTCGGATGGTTTTATAGGACAACTGAAGACGGCAGCAAAAACCAGATTGGGCGGATTGCCGGAAGGACGAGCAGAATTCCTCGACGATGATGAGAAAAACATGTATAACTACCTGCTTGGAAAATATGGATGGGATACAGCTAAGGAGTTTGAGCAGAGTCTTGGGGACGTAACTGCGGCTCGACTTAGACATGATGAAACTAAAAATGTTAGAGAAGCATCGCGGAGAAATATCATTGCGGGTGTTGGCTACAATGCTGCAGGCGCCCTGGCAAGTCCGGAAGGATATATCTACGCAGCAACCAAGATGGGCATAGATAAAGCAAAAGAAATCAAAGCGTTAATGAATGCGGAATCGACCGATGAATATAAAAATATTCTGGAAGAGTACAAAAAAAGAAACACTCCGGTTGATACGAATAACGAAGCATTTTCCGGTAACGCGATCATGAATGCTTCGAATCAGGGAATCAAGGACGCGATCGGAGGCACGCCGGTCAGGGACTTTGCTATTGATACGGGGCTTTCCATCACGCAGGCAATGTCTCGTCTTCCACTC
>NZ_FR895044.1:0-6075 GCF_000434655.1 Clostridium sp. CAG:43
GTATCGGCTGCCAGATCCATCGCCGCAAGGCGGGTGGCATCCGGAACCGGCACATCCGCAAATGTCACCGGCGCATCCGCGTCAAATCCAAGCAGCATCAAAATATTCTGCTTGAGCTGCAGTGCCCCATTCTCTGCCTGCTGGGCGCTGGAATTGGCCTGCTGCAGCGCCTTCTGCGCCGTCAGGACCTCCTGCGCGGAAGCACGGCCGAGCGCCTGCATCTTCTGTGCGGCATCCGCATTTACCTGGCACATTTCCACATTCTTTTTCGCTGTTTCCACCTGCGGGAGCAGTTCCTCATACTGGATGAGCAAGTTCTGCACCGCCTTGACTAACTTATTCTTTGTCTGACGCAGGGTCCGGGCATAGGTGCCGGAAAGCTCCTTGTTCGTAAGCTTTGCCCCCTGTTTGCGCAGCTCTCTCGCTGCCGCCTTGTAGCCCTCAAACAGCTCTCTCGTCTCCGCATCCATATCGTCGGACTTCAGGTCCATCGCATCTTCCATGAGGGCGCTCGCCTCTGCCGCCAGGGCAGTTCCCGCCGACTGGCTGGTTGTCTGGCTGTAGAGCTGGGAACGCAGGTTTAAGTACGTGCTGTTGTACCCCTCGATTCGCCATGCGATCTCGCCATATTCCAGCGTCCCATCCTCTAGCTGTTCTTTGGTGTATGGGGAAGTTTCCTCCTCTACCTCGGTATTGCCGCCCGTCAGCACCGGACCGATCGCATCGTCGCCGATCAGCGCATCTGAGCCGATCCCCGGCGTTTTAGCCGCATATGCCGGCATCGTCATAGCCGTGCTGACTAACGCCGCCTGTAAAAGAATGGCAAACAGTTTTTTCCTGTTTTTCTTCATCTTACTCATCTTCATTTCCTTTCGGCGCTCTGCGCGCCCGCTCCCGATTCTATCCCAGCACCCCGTTTCAGGATGCCGAGTGTCAGGGCAAACCGTTCTCGGATACGGTTTTCCGGAACTCCGTCGTGAAAGCTCTTGATCTCCATCGCGATCGCCATCATCGCCATGCGGAAAAAACTCATATATTCCTCCCAGCCCAGCTTCCGCAAGGATTTTCCCACGCACGACTCATAGGCGGCACGTTCCAGCTTCCGTCCACGCACGGCGCGTGGACTGTCCGGATCGGAGCTGAATATATCAAAGAGCAGCGCCTCACGGCTGCTGCACTCCATGATGTTGCGGATGAAATCGGTGCGTCTCTCATCGCGGCACAGGGCAAGCGAACCGTTTAAAAACTGCCCTAACATCTCCCAGATGTCCCCCTGCGCCTCTTCAAGGCAGCGCACGCCGCACTCATAAAATTCATTGATAAAACTCTCACACAGATATCCTAAAACATCCCATTTACTGTCAAAATACGTATAAAAACTCCCCCGGGAGATCCCGGCATCTTCTATCATACGGTTGAGCGATGCTTTTTCTATCGTCGTCCGCGTATATTCAGCCATACACGCGTCCCGAATTTTCTTCTGTTTTTCCTCTGGCAGCCGCTTAAATCGTTCCGACGGCATCTTCTTCTCCCCCTTTTTCTATCAGTACAGGCAGCTTCCCCGTCCCGGGTCCGCCGCCTGACAGATTCACTGCTTAACCTGCTTTTCCTTAGTCGCAGTCCAGCTTATCATACTCATCTTCTTTGCCTTTTCCCATGTTATAAACCACTCGGTAGAAGGACGGAAGCAGTACCAGCGTCAGGATCGTCGCCGCAACCAGACCGCCGACGTTTACAAGCGCTAAGCCCTGCATCATCTTGCCCGCCTTACCAAATGCCAGACAGTTCGGGATCATCGCAATGATGGTCGTCAGTGTCGTCATGCAGATTGGGCGTACACGGATCGCACCTGCCTCTACCAGCGCCTCGTCTAACGGCATCTCCACCCGCAGCTGGTTGACCGTATCCACGTACAAAATACCGTTGTTTACAACCGTACCGACCAGCATCAGGAAACCAAGCATGGAGGTCATACTGATCGGGCAGTCCGCCAGGAACAGGAAGCCAAAGGAACCGATCAAACTGAACGGTATCGTTGCCATAACCATCAGGGAGAATTTCGGGGACTCAAACTGAATCGCCATGACAATGAAAATCAGAAAGATCGCTGTGACAAGCGCCATTCCCAGCGCGGAAAGCTCCTCGCCCATCGACTCATCCTGGCTGTTGGTCGCCATCTCAACGCCGTACGGGAACTCCCAGTTCTGCACGAAGCTCTTGACATCTTTTTCAGCCGTCTTCTTATAATCTGCCTGTGCCTGCATCGTGATCGATACCTGGTACTGTTTCTCTTTTCGCGAAATCTCCTGTGGGCTGTCCTGGTAGTAAATCTCTGCCAGATCCTCCAGCGGAAGCGTATTGCCCGCCGCTGTCGTGATCATCATGCCCTGCAGTTTCGCGATGGAATCGTAACGATCCGGCGCAAATTCTACTTTCACATCCTGATCCTCGCCGTTGACGGAGATCGTCGCCGCTTTCACACCGCTTAAATTGCTGTATACAACCGAACCGATGCTTGCCGGGGTCAGTCCCTCTGCCTCCGCCTTGACCGGATCCACTTTTACCTTGATAACCGGCGCCGCATTCTCAACAGAAGAATGTACCTGCATAACATCCTCGCGCTTGCGAAGCTCCGTTACCAGAGCATCCGCTGACTTCTTTAATGTATCATAATCGGTACTCTGCAGATCCACCTCAATCGAATCACCGCTGCTCATGCTGCTGCTCATACTGCTGCTGCCCTGTTCCAGGGTAATGGTCGCATTAACGTAGTTCTGTGTCGCATATCTCCACTTCTCGATAACCTCGTCCGTGGAAAGCTTTCTCTTATCTTTTAAGTAGGCATTCAGTGTCACATCACTTCCAGAAGTCATGCTGACGCCACTGTTTCCATATGTCATCAGGTAATGATCCACATCCTCGTCTGCCTCTACCATATTTTCCAAATCAAGCACAGTGTCACGGATCGCCGATACCGAATAACCCGGCTTCGTCTTGATCGTCATCGTTACGATACCCTCATCGATCGAGGACATCAGCTCCAGGTTCAGTCTGGACGCCATGAGGAGGGCCAGCACAACCAGCACCGCCGTCGTTCCAAATACCAGCGCATAGCGCTTAATGACCTGCGGCATATGCTTGCGGTACCAGGCCTGGATGCCTTTGATGATGCGTCCTGCCGGCGCATGATCCTTCTCCACCGGATGCCAGAACATATAGCAGAGCGGCACGATGATGACTGCCGAGAATAAGGAAGCCGTCATACAGAAGATGATCGTGTAGCCGAGCTGTGTAAAGAGCTGTCCAGACATACCGTTTAACATCAGAAGCGGAATAAATACAACACAGGTTGTCAGCGTACCGCCGGTGATCGAGCCGATCATCGTGCGCGTACCTTCCAGCGCCGCGTCGTAGAAATCCAGTTTTTCCTTCGCCCGGAAACATCCGTCGAGGACGTTGATCGAGTTATCAACCATCATACCAACGCCGAGAACGAGCGACGTCAGGGAAATAATGTTCATTGAGAATCCCATCGCCGCCATACAAATGATCGCCAACACAACGGAGATCGGAATGGACGTACCTACGATGACCGATGCACGCAGATCGCCATAGAATAAGAACAGAATGATCATGGACAGGATGATCGCCAGGAGCAGCGTTTGGATTACGCTGCTTAAAGACCGTTTCAGCGTGTCACTGGCATCATCTACCACGGTGATTTTAAGACCCGGATACTGCTGTTCAATTTCCTGCACCTTCTTGGTTACCTGGTTGGAAACCTCGATCGCGGTGGAACTCTGCTGTTTCTTGATTCCCAGGGAGATAACATCTTCGCCATTATAGCGTCCGATCGAGTTTGCATCCTCCAGCGCCTCATAGACATTCGCGATATCAGAAAGATGGATCGTCTCACCGTTTGCCAGCGGAAGCACGACATTTTTCAGACTTTCCGTGCTCTTAAATTCGTTGCCGACACTGACGTCGAGATCCTGTTTTCCAACCCGGACATCGCCCGCCGGGATCGTGAAATCGGCGGCACCGACTAACTGTGCGACCGTATTCATATTCAGGTGGTACTGTGCCAGTTTTTCCGGAATCAGTTCCACGCGGGTGTAGCTCTCCTGACCGCCGGCAATCGAAACCTCGCCGACCGAGCTTAATTTCTCAAACTCAGGAACAATTTTGTCATCTACATATGTATAAAGGTTCTGATCAACGTCGCCGCTGACTGCCAGCGTAACCGTCGCCATCGAGTTGATATCCAGCTCCATGATATTCGGGTCATTGGCATCGTCCGGCAGATCGCCCTGAATGCCGTCTATCGCCTTTTTCAGGTTAATGTATGCGGTATCCATGTTGGTGCCGTACTCATACTGGACAATGACGATCGATACATTTTCACGGGAAATGGACTGTACCTTATCTACCGAGTCCAATGACGTGATCGCATCTTCTTCTTTCTTGGTAACCAGATCGGTTACGTCCTCCGGGCTGGCTCCCGGATACACCGTGGCGATGATTAACATCGGCATCTCCATCTCTGGCGTCAGTTCCAGCTTCATGCCCATGACGGACTGAAAACCGAAGTACGCGATGGTGATCAGACAGAGAATGATGGTAACCGGACGCCGCAGTGCGAGTTTTGTCAGTCGAATCATTCTTTGTCACCTGCCTCTGTCATCTCCGCTGCTGTCTCATTGTTTCCGTCTGTCTGCGCGCCATCGCTATCCTGTGCCAACAGGACTTCTCCCTGATCCACCAGCTCGTTGCTCCAGCTTACGATGACCTGGCTGTCGCTCGTCAGACCCGATTTTACTTCCATATTTTCATCGTCATAGATACCTGCTTCGATCTCGGTTTTCTCCGCTTTTCCGTCCTCATAGAGGTATACAAACGGGGCACCGTTGTCGTAGCTGACTGCATCGACCGGAACGGTTAGCACCTGGCTGACGCGGTCCATGATAATCGTCATTTTTACGCGGGAACCATTCGTAAGACCTGCTGCATCCGGCACCATCGCACGCGCGTCATAAAGACCGCTGCTCTCGTTGACCATAGATCCGATCTCGGTCACAGTACCGGTGTAATCCACACCGTTTTTCTCCAGCGTCACGCTGTCACCCAGCTCCATCGTCTGGTGGATCTTCTCGGTGATACCGAATTTAACCTGTAACTGGCTGGCACCGGAGATCGTGCAGATCTCGCCAGCCGGAGATACATGATCATGCGGTTCGACGCTCCGGGACTCGATCACACCGTCGATCGGCGCTGTCACGGTTGTGTATTTCACCTGCAGATCGTACTGATTCTTCGCAGATTCATAGGAAATCTTCGCGCTCTGTGCGTTGTTTTGTGCCTGCTCCATCGCCTCCTGGGAGACAAAACCATCGGCAAAGAGCGCCTGGGTACGGCTTAAATTGCTGTCCGCATTCTTTAAGGCAACGGAAGCCGCATCCACCTGCAGCTTTAACGCTGTCAACGCGTCGGAATCGATCTTGCACAGCGCCTGCCCTGCCTGGACCGTATCGCCCGCCTGGAAGTAAACCTCCAGCACCTCGCCGCTCATCTTCGGCATGACGCTCGCGCGGGACTGCGGCTCTACCAGTCCGGTCAGATCCGTGTACAGGCTGATGTCCTGACGAACCGGATTTTCTACCTTTACGGTTGGACGGGACTCATATTCCGCCGCCGTATTCTTATGGCCGCATCGGGACAAAACGACAGCACCAACTACTACAATCGCAGCCAGCGCCAGAATCTTTCCTCTTTTTTTCATAATTTCCTCCATCTATGCTTGTTCTTGGTATAAATTTTTCTCAGTCTATATTTTACTCATCTCGTATACACTTTGCCACTCCCAAGTTTGGACAGGTGTGTACACAAATTTGTCAAAATGTATCCATCTATGTTCATCTTTTTTTCATGACACCCGAATTTTCCTGCCGCTGACCGTTTTTTGGGGTACATGACAGCAAAAACGCAGGAAAAACCAACCAAATACCGCTGATTCCTCCTGCGTTTCCTTGTTCCATTTTCTAATTGACAATCATTCGTAACTGTTCAGTACCTTCA
>NZ_FR895045.1:0-8130 GCF_000434655.1 Clostridium sp. CAG:43
GGGAACAGTTTTTAACTGTTCCCGATTTTGCGTTATACGGACGTATTTGCAGCGTTGGTTTATATCAGGATATAGAAATCCTGTCATAAACCGGCGCTTCTTTTGCATATAATACAAAGCAAAGGAGTGAAAACATGTCTGCATATCATCGGTTAATATCATATATTTATGCATACGAGGGCGGAATCAAAGGGAAAAATACGGGATTTGCGAAATTGGAGACGCGGGGAACTTCCTGCCGGATTCAGGTCAGCGTCCGCCGTGTCTTTGCGGGCGGCAGCCCGATCGGAGTATACCTTCTGGCAGGGCAGGAGGAGATCCGTATCGGCACCCTGTTTGTCCGTGGCGGAAATGGGGAGTTCCGTGCCGTCGTCAATTGTGAAAATATTGAAGGAAGCGGCTGCAATATGGAAGAGTGCTGTGGTCTGACTCTTCATGAGACGGACAGCGCATGGCGTGCCTATACGACGATTTGGGAAGATGCCGTCGCGCATGCGGCAGAGGTTGAACTGGCGGATGTGACTGCTGAGAAAGTGCGGGAGCAGGAAGCAGAGAAGGAAGAGGCAACGCGGAAACTGGCAGAGAATGTATCTGGGGAAGTGAACAGTGCGTCTGTAGGGAAAGAAAAATTGGATGAGGCGTCAGAACTTACCCGGTCGGGAGAAATGGAGAGTCAGGACACATCCACGGAGACAGAGAAGAAAGAAGCTGTGAATATAAACGAAACGGACTTCGGAATCAGCCAGCCCCAGTCAGAAAAGCTGGAGGATTCAAACCTGGAGATTTTCGAGGACACGGAAACCATGGAAGCGGTTCCAGATATCTCAGAAACATCCGATCATCAAGAGGTAGAAATTGTTCAGGAAGCGCAAACAGAAACACCGCAAGAAAGTTTTCAGGAATCCAATCAGGAAGCGCAAACGGAGACACCGCAGGAAAGTTCTCAGGAATCCAATCAGGAAGCGCAGACAGAGGCGCGACGGAAAGATTCTCAAGAATCCACCCGGGAAGTCCGGAAAGAGGCGCTTCCAGATTCTCCACCAGACCATCAAGAAGCATTTCAGCCAGGCTCTCAAAATCAAAAACAACCACAACCAGATTCATCCAAGGAATTTCCGAAAGAAGATCCCGCTGAGTCCCTCTGGAATCGTCTGCGTGCTGCCTATCCCAAAGTAACCGCCTTCGAATGCGCCGACGGCTGCGAGATTCTGGTAATCAAACCGCAGGATATCGGGCTTCTGCCGCGGGAAAACTGGGTGTATGGAAATAACAGCTTTCTTCTGCACGGTTACTACAACTACCGATATCTGATTCTGGCGAGGCTGGGGAAATCTGGCGAACGGGGGCGCTACATTCTGGGCGTGCCGGGACATTATGGAAACAATGAAAAATATATGGCGGCGATGTTCGGCTTTGACCGCTTTGTCCGTTCCACCCGACAGCCGCCGCGCGATAGCCGGTTCGGGTATTGGTATACGGATTTGAATTTTACATAAAAGCCGGTCGATCCTTTTAGAGAACTCTTGACAAAGGATAGCTTTTCTGGGTAGGATGGACACGGGTCAAATGCTTTCAGGTGTTTGGTTGGTAGCGGATCAAACTTGTCGGGAAACTGGGATAAGGATGTCTGTTGTTGGAAGCGGATGAATTTGAACGGAGGAAAAAACAGTGGCAGCAAAATTGACACGGGAAGAGAAATATATGAAAGCGGCGATCCGCGAGGCGAAGAAAGCCTGGGCGCTCGGAGAAGTGCCGATCGGCTGCGTGATCGTGTATGAGGACAAAATCATCGGCAGGGGTTACAACCGCCGGATGGTCGATCATAGCGCGCTGGCACATGCGGAGATCGCGGCAGTCAAAAAAGCGTGCAAGCGCATGGGCGACTGGCGCCTGGAAGAATGTGAGCTGTACGTGACGCTGGAACCGTGCCCGATGTGCGCGGGGGCGATCGTGCAGGCGCGGATTCCAAAAGTTTACATCGGTTCCATGAACCCGAAAGCCGGCTGCGCCGGTTCGGTACTGAATCTTCTGGATGAAAAAGGATTCAATCATCAGGTGGAGACAGAAGAAGGACTTTTGGGCGAGGAATGTTCGATGATGTTGAAAGAATTTTTCAAAGAATTGCGTGAAAAGAGAAAAAAGAAGAAAGAAGAAAAAGCTGGTGAATGATTTCCACCAGCTTTTTGCATTCCATATTTCCCATTCAAACCGAAAAATACAGTCCTTATTTGATTACGTGGATCCAGCCCTCCGGAGCTTTGATGTGACCCATCTGGATGCCGGTCAGTGTCTCGTAGAGTTTCTGGGTAACCGAACCCATCTTCTCCATACCTGCCGGGAAGCAGATTTCCTTGCCGTGGTCAACGATCTTGCCAACCGGGGAGATAACAGCTGCGGTACCGCACAGGCCGCACTCTGCGAAATCTTTTACTTCGTCTAAGTATACTTCACGCTCTTCGGTCTCCATGCCAAGGTAATCTCTTGCAACCTGCAGGATAGAACGGCGTGTGATAGACGGAAGGATGCTGTTGGACTTCGGAGTTACCAGCTTGCCGTCTTTGGTGATAAAGATAACGTTTGCGCCGCCGGTCTCCTCGATCTTGGTACGTGTCTGCGGATCCAGGTAGATGTTCTCATCGAAACCGTTTTTATGAGCATCGACGATCGCATGCAGGCTCATCGCATAGTTTAATCCGGCTTTGATGTGACCGGTTCCGTGAGGTGCTGCACGGTCGAAATCGCTGACGCGGATGGTGATCGGTTTAGCGCCGCCCTTGAAGTACGGGCCAACCGGTGTACAGAATACGCGGAACTGATAGATGTTTGCCGGTTTAACGCCGATAATGGAATCATAACCGAACATATACGGGCGGATGTACAGGGTTGCACCGGAACCATACGGCGGTACGAATGCTGCGTTGGCTTCTACTACTTTTGTGATGGCGTCTACGAAGCGCTCCTTCGGGAATGGCGGCATTTCAAGACCTTTTGCGGAATTCTCCATACGCTCGCCGTTTAAGTCAGGACGGAACGTAACGATATGGCCGTCCTCGGTCGTATACGCTTTCAGACCCTCGAAGCAAGTCTGTGCATACTGCAGAACACAGGCACATTCATTCAGGGTAATATTCGGGTCGGAGGTAAGGGCGCCTTCGTCCCAGGAACCATTCTGGTACATGGAAACATAGCGGTAATCCGTTGGCATATAGCCGAAACCGATGTTGCTCCAGTCGATATTTTTCTTTTCCATAATCGTTGCTCCAATCTTACAGAATTTTATGATTTAGTAACTGTTTGACTTTTTGCAGTCGCTAGATTTATACCTATTATAATAATTTCTTTCTTCTGTTGCAAGATTCTGGGATAAAAAATGATAAAAAAACAATAATAATGTATTCTTGTGTATTTTTATACAATGCTTGTTAGTCAAGCTCCGGCTTGACAAAACGGCGGCTGCCATGTATACTAAACAGGCTGACGGTCTGCAGGTCATTCCGTCATATAAGATCAAGTCATAAAGTTTCCGCACAGCCGGGGAGTTAGCGGTGCCCTGTACCTGCAATCCGCTATAGCAGGGGTGTTGTCCGACCGAGGGCGTTTTTACTGTGGGGCTGCCCCTGAAAAGTGGCGTTGAAGTCTGGGTCTTGCGCAACAGAAATCTGTGAACCGTGTCAGGGCAGGAATGCAGCAGCACTAAGCAGAAGCTTCTGTGTGCCGCAAGGCAGCCTGGACCGAGTTAACTGTCAGGGTAACGTCCATGGCATACGTTCGAAGCCGGGCGTGCGGATTTTTTTATTTCATAGGAAATTGCTTCCTATGAAATAAAAAATAGAAAATAATAGATACAGAAACAAGCATTTTTGCAGGTGTGTGAATATAGCCGGGATATGTGGAATTTGATTTGCCAAGGGGTAGGAATACCGTGCCGGAGCAGATTAAAAGCGCGTATCCCGGTATTTTTATGTCTATGATATTTGTAAGGAATTTTTTCTTGCCCGCGGGATATGATTGTATTATAATTACAAAATGGGTGTAGTTTATCCTGATATGGGGGTTGTTGGAAACTTAGAATAAGGGTAACTGTGAAGGTACTGGACGGTTATGAAGAAAGGGAAAGCGCTCATGAGAAGAATCGGTATGTTAACCAGCGGCGGCGACTGCCAGAGCTTAAATGCGACGATGCGAGGCGTGGCAAAATCGCTGTACAAGATGTTCGATGACATAGAGATAGTTGGATTTGAAGACGGCTATAAAGGTCTTATGTATGCAGACTACCGGATTATGAAACAGTCGGATTTTTCCGGGATTCTGACACGCGGAGGTACGATTCTGGGAACTTCCAGACAGCCTTTCAAGCTGATGCGGACGCCGGACGAGAACGGTCTGGATAAAGTGGAAGCGATGAAACACACCTATTACAAGCTGAAACTGGAATGCCTCGTCATTTTAGGCGGCAACGGCAGCCAGAAGACGGCAAATCTGCTGCGGGAGGAAGGACTCAATATCGTTTCTCTTCCGAAGACCATAGACAACGATCTCTGGGGCAGCGATCTTACGTTTGGATTCCATAGTGCGGTTGATGTAGCGACCAATGCCATCGACTGTATTCATACGACGGCGGCGTCTCATGGCAGAGTCTTCATCGTGGAGATCATGGGCCACAAGGTGGGATGGCTGGCGCTCTATGCAGGCATCGCGGGCGGAGCTGACATCATTCTCCTGCCGGAGATCCCGTATGATATTGATGTGGTGGTAAATGCGATCCGCAGCCGTACTAAAAATGGCAAGAATTTCACGATTCTGGCGGTCGCAGAGGGCGCGATTTCCAAGGAAAATGCAGCCCTGACCAAGAAAGAATTAAAAGAAAAGAAGAAAAATGGACCGGTTTATCCGTCGGTCGCTTACGAGCTGGGCGCCCAGATTTCCGAGCGGACGGGGCAGGAGATCCGTGTGACGGTTCCGGGGCATATGCAGCGCGGAGGCGAGCCATGCCCGTATGACCGCGTGATTGCGACGCGCCTCGGCGCGGAGGCAGCAGAGATGATCCGCCGCAAAGAATACGGCTATATGGTTGCTTTAAACAACAATAAGATTGAAAAAATTCCGCTCGCGGACATTGCCGGTAAATTAAAGATGGTCGATCCGAAGAGCGATATTATCCGGGAAGCTAAGGATGTAGGCATCAGCTTCGGCGACGAATAGTAAGGAAGTAGTAGTTTATGTCATATACAGCACTGTACAGAAAATGGCGTCCGACGTCCTTTGAAGAGGTCCGGGGTCAGGACCATATCGTAAAGACCCTGAAAAATCAGATCAACTCCGGGCGGATCGGGCACGCGTACCTCTTCTGCGGGACGCGCGGAACCGGTAAGACGAGTATTGCCAAGATCTTTGCACGGGCAGTCAACTGTGAACATCCGGTGGACGGCAGCCCCTGCGGCGAGTGCAGTATGTGCCGCCAGATTGCGGAAGGAGCTTCCCTCAATGTGGTGGAGATCGATGCGGCATCCAACAATGGCGTGGAAAATATCCGTGATATCCGGGAGCAGGTGCAGTACCCGCCGACGGATGGGCGCTACCGCGTCTACATCATTGACGAGGTTCATATGCTTTCGATTGGCGCGTTCAATGCGCTCTTAAAGACGCTGGAAGAACCGCCGTCCTACGTTATATTTATCTTGGCGACGACGGAGGTCCACAAGATCCCGATCACGATCCTGTCCCGGTGCCAGAGATATGATTTCAAGCGGATCTCGATCGATACCATCGCGGGACGGCTGGCGGAGCTGACGCAGGCGGAGCAGATCGATGTAGACGATCGGGCACTTAGGTATGTGGCACGTGCGGCGGATGGCTCGATGCGAGATGCGTTAAGTCTTCTCGATCAGTGCGTGGCGTTCCATTTCGGGGAAAAGCTGACGTATGACAATGTGCTCGAGGTGTTGGGCGCGGTCGATAACCGCGTGTTCAGCAAGCTGTTTCAGGCGGTGCTTGCAAGTGATACGAAGGCGTGCATCCGTGAGATTGAGGAAATGATCATCCAGGGGCGCGATCTTTCGCAGCTCGTCAACGATTTCGTCTGGTATATGCGAAATCTCCTGATTGCCAAGACGACCGACGAACCGGGCGATATGCTCGATATGTCGGAGGAAAATCTGGCAGTTTTAAAGGAAGAGGCGGCAGGCGTTGATACGGAAACGCTGATGCGTTACATCCGTATTTTCTCGGAGCTTTCCGGGCAGCTGCGCTACGCGTCGCAGAAGCGGATTCTGGTGGAGATTGCCTTTATCAAGCTGACGACGCCGTCGATGGAACAGAATCTTGATTCCATTTTACAGCGGATTACGCTATTAGAGCAGAAAATGCAGGAAATGCCGGACAATCTACAGAAACTGGCGTCCCTTGCACCGGCAGCGGGGCAGGCGGCATCCTCCAAAACGGCTGTGGTGGAAACGCCGCCTGAGCCGAAGACGGTATCCCTTCCGCCGGCACAGTACGAAGATCTGATGCTGATGCGGAAAGAATGGGGACGGATTGCGTCCCTGAGCCAGCTTGTGGGTTCGATTAGGCTCAGTCTTCCCAAGACAAGTGTAGAACCGGCGGGCGAAGGCTGCCTTTGCATTGTGTGTACAGATGAAAATACGTTTGGAATTATCAATCGGGAGCCTGAGCTTAAGAATTTGCAGGAAGTAGTGCAAGAAAAATACAAAAAGACTCTGCAATTTAAAGTCCGTTTAGAATCATCTGCTGTGCCTCAAAGAACGGTTTATGTCAGTGATGAGGATTTAAAGAACGCAATCCATACCGATGTGATTGTCGAAGAGGATGATTCCGTGTAGTGGAGCTTACCAAAGATGAGCCTTGTTTTGTAATGCAAGAAGCTGTGATTAAATACAGATAAATGATATTAGTGGGTTTATATGATATATAGAACCGGCTGCAATCGGCAGCCAGTCTGAATATAAATAAAAAGAAGTGAAAGAGAGGAATGACACCATGGCAAAACGTGGCGGTTTCCCAGGCGGTATGCCGGGCAATATGAACAATTTAATGAAGCAGGCGCAGAGAATGCAGCGCCAGATGGAAGAGAAGCAGAAAGAGCTGGAGGAGAAGCAGTACAGCGCATCCGCAGGCGGCGGCGCTGTAACCGTAACCGTATCTGGTAAAAAAGAGGTTCTTTCCGTGAAACTGTCTGAGGAAGTAGTGGATCCGGATGATATCGAGATGTTAGAGGATCTGATCGTGGCGGCGACCAACGAGGCATTTCGTCAGGCGGAAGAGGACAGCAGCCAGATGATGTCCCAGTTGACCGGTGGCCTTGGCGGTCTGGGAGGCGGATTCCCGTTTTAAGCGATGGATTATTACAGTAGCCAGATTAGCAAGCTAATCGAAGAATTGTCAAAACTTCCCGGAATCGGAAGTAAATCGGCGCAGCGTCTTGCATTTCATATCATCAATATGCCGGAAGAACAGGTCAGGCACTTGTCCGGCGCGATTCTGGAAGCCAAGCAGAATGTGCGTTACTGCAAGGAGTGCTGCACATTGACTGATAAGGAACTGTGCCCGATCTGCAGCAGCGACCGGCGAGATCATGAGACGATCATGGTGGTGGAAAATACGCGCGATCTGGCGGCATATGAAAAGACAGGAAAATACAACGGGGTCTATCATGTGCTGCATGGGGCGATCTCCCCGATGCTGGGGATCGGGCCGGGCGACATCCGGCTCAAGGAGCTGATGACTCGCCTGCAGAAAGAGGAGGTTCGTGAGGTCATTATCGCAACCAACTCAAGCCTGGAGGGCGAGACGACCGCGATGTATTTGAGCAAGCTGATTAAGCCGACAGGGATCCGGGTGACGCGAATCGCCAGCGGCGTTCCGGTCGGGGGCGACTTGGAATATATTGATGAGGTAACGCTTCTGCGCGCGCTGGATGGGCGTACAGAGCTGTAGCCGGTGAGCAAATAAAACGTTACTGGGCACGTATGTGTGAACAGTAACAATAAAACTTCTGCCGCGGCAGGAAGTTAGGAGATGCATAAGATGGATAAATACGAGTTTAACATCAAGGTAGAGCAGATTAAGAAACTGGTTAACAAGGGAGATTTCGAGACGGCGATGAAGATCGCC
>NZ_FR895045.1:8193-10762 GCF_000434655.1 Clostridium sp. CAG:43
GATGATTTCCCAGATTTATGAGAAAAATGCAGAGTATCAGGATGCCAAGGATATTTTATTGCTGGCATATGAGAGAGCGCCGCTTGGAAAGGGGCTTTTATATAAGCTGACTGACCTTGCATTGCGTGAAAATAATATTCAGGAGGCAGAGGCATATTACCGGGAGTTCTGTGAGCTGTCCGGCGATGACCCGCGCCAGTACCTGCTTCGTTTTCTGATTCTGGAGGCGAAGGATGCGCCGTTAGAGCAGCAGATCAATTCTCTGGAGAGATATTGTCAGGAAGAGCTGGATGAGAAATGGCTGTACCACCTGGCAGAGCTTTATCATCAGGCGAACCAGGCGGACGACTGTGTGCGGATCTGCGACAAGATCATGCTGATGTTCGGTCTTGGCAAATATGTGGACAAGGCAATGGAACTGAAACTTCAGTATGCGCCGCTGACGAAATATCAGATGGATCTGGTGGAAAACCGCGAGAAGTACGAAGAGAAGCTGCGTGCGGTGGAAGAAGAGTACAAGAACGGTACATACCGCAAGCCAGAGCCGGAAGGAGAGTATCTGGATACGGATGAGCCGGAGGCAGAGCTGGACGACGAACCGGAGAATGAGCCGGAGGGACAGCCAGAGCAGGCAGAGCCAGAAGAGAAGGCTGGAAAACCGAAAGCTGAGACAAAACCGGCGGACGAGAAAGTAGAAAAGGCGGCGCTGGACGAGGATGTAGTAGCAAGCCTTCATGAAGCACAGGCGGAAGAAGCGCTGGCAAAAGAAGTGTCCAAGATCAAGCCTTACGATGAGGAAGAGGGCGCATCTGAAGGGGAGACACGTGTTTTCAGGAATCTCCGCGACCTGGAACCGGCAGAGGCAGAGGAAAAGAGTGAGGAAGCTCCGATTCATGAATTTGAAGAGGAAGAGGAAACCATAGTGGAAGACTGGGATTTCGAACCGGAAGAGGAAGAAGAGGAGATCAAGGAATCGAATCATCTGATGATCGAGGCGGAAGATCCGGCAGCCGGTCTTGCGATGGCACTTGATTCCCTGAAAAAGATTCACCGCGAGCTGGGGACCAAGCATCCGGTTGCCAAGATCAGCGGCGCAAACCTTTCCCATCGCGGCATCGCATCGGTGGCGGAGCGCCTGGCAGGCAAGGATCTGGTGGTCGAGCATGCGGCCGATCTGGACGATTTGACGGTGGAAGAGCTGGAAGAACTGATGACACAGGATGAAACCGGCATGGTCGTTGTTCTGATTGATACGCAGGCACGTTTAGAGCAGATGCACCGCGCATATCCGGCATTAGCAGAGCGTTTTCAGTATATCGGCTGTGAAAACCAGAAAGACGATGCAGCGAAGCTGGCACAGGCGCGCGAGGAAGAGCTGAAACGCCAGCAGGCGCAGCAGGAAGCAGAAGCAGCCAGAAAACGCCAGGCAGAGCGTGAAGCGGAGATCCGCCGTCAGGCAGAAAAAGAGGCAGAGGAAAAACGCAGACAGCAGGAAGCAGCAGCCCGCCGTGAGGAAGAAGAGCGCGCCAAGGCAGAAGCACAGGCGCTGGCAGCCAAAGAGGCAGAAGAAGCGCGTAAAGCGGAGGAAGATCGCCGTCTGGCAGAGCGACAGAGAGAAGAACTGCGCCGTCAGGAAGAGGCAAGACGCGATGACGAGCCGGAGTATGAAGACGAAGAAGAGCGCTACGAGAAGGACGAATATGAGCCGGAGGATGATTATGCGCGTGGCGGCTATCGTGATGATTATAAGGACGATTACAAAGACAGCTATAAAGACGAACGCGAGGACGACGAGTATTCCAATTATCCAGAGGATGAGCCGGAAGAGAAACCGTCCAAAAAGTCCGGCGATATGGATGTTGAGGAGTTTGTTCAGTATGCCTGCAAATATGCATCGGAGATCGACTGCAGTATTTCGGGAAAGAGCATGCTGGCTCTGTACGAGCGCGCTGAGATGATGGAGGAGGACGGAGAACCGCTTACCAAGACAAGTGCCGAAGATTTGATCGAGGAAGCTGCAGATAAGGCGGAGAAGAAATCCTTCAGCGGACTGTTCTCATCGAAATATGATAAGGATGGACTTCTGATTCTGAAAGAGAAGCATTTCTTTGATTAATTAAAACAATTCGAGAAATTTTAAAATTAAAACTAATTAGTAAAAGAGAGCGCTGCGGGGGAATGCTTCCCGGCAGCGTTTTCTGGTAGTGGACAGTAAAAAGAGATACGGGAGAGAAAGATGGGAACACGGTTAATAGCCCTCGATTTAGATGGGACACTGTTAAATGAAAAAATGCACGTGTCGGAAAAAACAAGACAGGTGATGGAACTGTGTGCGCAGCGGGGGATTGAGATTGTTCCGGCGACCGGGCGCGCGCTCCCGGCAGTGCCAGAGGAGGTTTTGAGCCTGCCGGGCGTCCACTATGGCATATTTACAAATGGGGCGGTCGTCCGGGATTTCGGGAAAAATACCTGGGTGTCGGAAAGCTGCCTGAGCTGGGAAGAGACGATCCGGGTGATTGAGGTGCTGCGCCGGCATCCGGTTATTTACGATATGTATGTATCGGAGGGC
>NZ_FR895045.1:10777-12122 GCF_000434655.1 Clostridium sp. CAG:43
GAGGGCGGCGTCAGCGAGACGCGATTGCTGGCACAACTGGAAGAATACGGGATACCGGAACGTGAATGCGCCTATATCCGGGCGACGCGCCGGGCAGTCACTGACATGGTGGAGTATCTGCGGGAGAAAAAATGCCCGGTGCAGAAGATGAATTTAAATTTTAAGGACCGGGAGAGCAAGCAGGCAGTCCGGGCAAAGCTGGAAGCGATGCCGGAGGTTCTGGTGACCTCCTCGCTTCCGTGGAATCTGGAACTCAACGCGGCGGGCATCACAAAGGGGAGCGGGCTGCGGAATCTCTGTCAGTATCTGGGAATTGAAGCGGAGGAGACGATGGCATTTGGAGACGGCGAAAACGACTGGCCCATGCTGGAGGCAGCAGGAATCGGCGTGGCGATGGAAAATGGCGCCCCATTTTTAAAGGAACGCGCAGACCGGATTGCCGCTTCGAACCGGGAAGAGGGCGTAGCGGAGGCGATCGGACAATGGGTGCTTATATAAAAGAAAACTGGCTGTTCGTGGTGGTGGCAGTCTATCTGGTTTCCATGGTATTGTACGGGCATTACCGCGGATTCATCCGCCTGGCAGTCTCAGCCGTTTCCCTGGTGCTGTCGCTGGGGGTGGTTCATTTTGGTGCGCCGTCTGTCGCGAATCTGCTTCGCAGCAATGAGGTGGTCTATCAGGCGGTGGAGGACAGCGTGACGAAATTTATCCAAAAGAACGATGAGGCGGAAAATGAGGCAGCTGACGCGGCGCCGCCATCCGTACAGCGCAGTATTATTGAAGAAATGGATCTTCCGGAACAGTTAAAGGATGCGCTTCTGGAGAATAATAACAGCGAAGTTTACGAGGCGCTGGGTGTAAGCAGCTTTACCCACTACGTCAGCCGTTATCTGGCAAACAGCCTGATCAATATTATAAGTTTTTTTCTGCTGTTTGCAGCCGTGTTCGGCGGACTGCGTGTTCTGTCCGTATCGCTCAATGTGGTCTCCCGGCTGCCGATTATATCGGGGCTGAACCGTCTGGCAGGTGCCGTGCTGGGGGGTGCGGAAGGGATCTTTTTCGTCTGGATTGCAGCACTGCTTATTACACTGTTCTCGGCAACGGCGATTGGTGAACTTTTCCTGAACCAGATAGAAAGCAATATCTGGCTGACCTGGCTGTATGACCACAATATGCTTGGAAGCATCCTGATGGGTGTTGTGAAACGGATTATTTGAAAGCTTACAGAGAAAAACTGTGATATTGAAAAACGGCACACCGCATGCTCGCTACTTAGTGATGAGTTAGGTGTGCCAATTTTTTTATTTCAGTCGAGAAGACACCCACCTCTTTAGGTGGCGAGTAA
>NZ_FR895046.1:0-4583 GCF_000434655.1 Clostridium sp. CAG:43
GCCAGAACTTTATTTCCTGTTTCCCATGCCCAGCTGCCAGAACGCCACTGCACTCGCTGCTGCCACGTTGAGCGAATCCACGCCGTGTGACATCGGGATTTTCACGGTGTAATCGCACGCCGCGATCGTCGATGCCGCCAACCCGTCACCCTCGGTTCCGAGAATGATCGCTAATTTTTCTTCCTGCGAAAGCGCCGGATCCGCGATACTCACGGAACGGTCACTGAGCGCCATCGCCGCCGTGCAAAATCCCAGCTTCTTAAGCGTTTCCATACTGTTCTCCGCCCAGTCGCCCTTCGGAATGTACGTCCACGGCACCTGAAACACTGTTCCCATACTGACACGGCTTGCGCGGCGGTACAGCGGGTCACTGCATCCCGGTGTCAGAAGCACCGCATCCATAAAGAGCGCCGCCGCTGACCGGAAAATCGCCCCCACATTCGTAGGATTTTCTACATTCTCAAGAATCGCGATCCGTCTGGCACCTGCACAGATTTCCTCGATCCCCGGCATTTTCTTCCGTTTCACCGCACACAGCATCCCGCGCGTCAGTTTAAAGCCGGTCAGGCGCGTCAGCACATCAAATGGTGCCGTAAACACAGGCACTCCCGCACACACCGGGCGTTCCAGAATCTCCCGCCCTTCTGTCTCGATATGGCGTTCTTCCATCAGAAAAGAAACCGGCTCATATCCCGCGTCGAGCGCCCGCCCGATGACCTTCGGGCTTTCCGCAATGAAAAGACCTTCCTTTGGTTCATTATAATGAAATAACTGCCCCTCGCTCAGCCGGGCATAGATATCCAGCTCCGGCGCTTCCAGGGTTGTAATTGAAATATGATTCATTCTGCTTTTCACCTTTTTTAATATGGTTTTCATGTTCTATCGAGTATACCACATTTCTTACAAAAAGGAAGTGCCGATTATGGACGCTGACATGAAATCATTTCTCTATTCTGCCGCATTCTATCATCCTCTTTCCGATTTCGTTCCTATTTCCATACAAATCTATCTTCGGCAAAAGATTTCGATTTGTCACGTTAAAAATGGCATCAAATAAAACGGTTTCAACAATAAATTTTCCTCTTTCCCCACATCTTTCTGTGACAGCAAATATAGGTTATGCACATTCCTTGAATATTTTCTGTAAAACTCTCGGATTGACTCATGTTTTCCCGTTCCGGAAGACTTTATTTCAAAAGCATTTATTTTGCAACACACTTTTTAATGGCATTTTTATGAAATTTAATAAAAAATACACCTTGGCACATTCTTTATGGAATAATAAAAAAAGAGTAGCAAAACTGGATTTACGCTCGTTTGCTACTCGTTTCGGTATTATTATATTTCCTGTTTTAAAAAAAGTCAAACCAAAAAATCACCTGTCGGAAACAGGAATTCTGGTTATTGGTTCACGGGCAGACACTTTGGGAACCGGCACTCCCACTCTCCGCTTCAACGCCTCAATATACAGCCCCGCAAACCGTCCCGGTGTCACGCGATTGTGAGTAATGTAACCGATCTCCATATAATCGTCCACATCAAGCGGAATCGCTACAATATTCGGTCCGTTCAGTTCCTCATTGATGACACCGCTGCAGATCGTATATCCATTCAGCCCAATCAGAAGATTAAACAGGGTCGCGCGGTCGGACACCAGGATGTCCTTGCGGCTGTCCAGCGTGCTGAGGATCTCCTCGGAGAAATAAAAGGAATTGTGCTCGCCCTGCTCATAGGACAGACGCGGATAAGGTTCCAAATCCGACAGGGTGATGGAACTGCGGCTTGCAAGCGGATTGGCCGCACCGATAAATACATGCGGTTTTGCCATAAAAAGCCGCGTAAATTTGAGGTCGTGTTCCCGCAGCGTCTTGCGGATCACCGTCTCGTTAAAACGGTTCAGATACAGCACGCCAACCTCGCTCCTAAGCTTCGCCACATCCTCAATCAGCTCATACGTCTGCGTCTCGCGGATACGGAAATCGTACTCTTCTCCGCCGTACTCGCGGATCAGATCGACAAACGCCTCAACGGCAAAGGAATAGTGCTGGGTGGAGACACAGAACTGGCGTTTCTGCGGCACAGCGCCAAAATAGCGCTCCTCGATCAGGTTTGCCTGCTCGATCACCTGTCTCGCATACCCCAGAAATTCTTCCCCGTCCGGGGAAATCACTACACCCTTGTTCGTGCGGGTAAACAGGGAAAATCCAATCTCATGCTCCAGTTCCTTGATCGCCGCCGTGAGGCTCGGCTGTGCAATATAAAGTTTTTTTGCCGCCCCGCTGATGGTTCCGGCTGCCGCCACCTCCACCACGTATTTTAACTGAAGTAATGTCATGCCCTGTTCTCCATTCTTACTGATTTTCTGTCATTTCTTTCTGAACCGCATCTGCCACAGAATTACATCAGGCTCAAATCCGCCTCTAACGCACCTAGTCCACAAATTTTTCCGTCTCTTTCAGACGAACCAGCGCTCTCGCCATCGCCGCGCGGGTGCTGTAATACTCGGAAATGCTCTGTTTCTGGCGCAGCCGCTCTTTCGCACGCTCTAATGCCTCCTGCGCCCGGATCCGGTCGATCTCCTCCGGTTTCTCGATCGTATCTGCCAGCAACATAACACGGTTGTTGGCGATCTCACAGAAGCCCTGCCCGACGACTGCCGCCTCCCACGGACCGTCCTCTGTCGCCTGGAAACGCATTTCTCCCGCTTTGACTGCCACGATCTCGCTCTCATGGTGCGCCATGACAGCCATCTCACCGTCCACCGCCGGAAGGATCAGACAGTGGCAGACTCCCTCATAGAATGTCCGGTTGCTGGATATGATTTTTACATGAAAATCTGCCATCCGTTCCTACGCCTCCTGTTTCTCTAAAGCCTTCGCCTTTGCCACTACATCCTCGATCGTTCCGACATTGAAGAATGCCGCCTCCGGGTACGCATCCATCTCACCATCCAGAATTGCCTTAAAGCCCTTGACGGTATCCTTTAACGGCACATACTTGCCCGGTACACCGGTAAAGTTCTCCGCCACGTGGAACGGCTGGGATAAGAAACGCTGTATCTTTCTTGCGCGGCCGACGGTCAGCTTATCTTCCTCAGACAACTCGTCCATACCCAGAATTGCAATGATATCCTGCAATTCCTTGTATTTCTGCAAAATCTCCTGCACCCGTCTGGCCGTCTCATAGTGTTCTTCTCCGACCACATCCGGTTCCAGAATACGGGACGAGGATTCCAGCGGATCGACCGCCGGGTAGATACCCTGTTCTACGATCTTTCTGGAAAGAACCGTAGTCGCATCCAGATGGGTAAAGGTAGTCGCCGGTGCCGGATCGGTTAAATCATCCGCCGGTACATAGACTGCCTGGATTGAAGTGACCGAACCATCTTTCGTCGAGGCAATCCGCTCCTGCAGCTCGCCCATCTCATTCGCTAACGTTGGCTGATAACCAACCGCCGACGGCATACGCCCAAGCAGCGCTGAAACCTCCGAACCTGCCTGTACATAACGGAAAATATTATCGATAAATAGTAACACATTCCGGTGCATTTTGTCACGGAAATATTCTGCCATCGTAAGCCCGGTCTCTGCAACTCTCATACGGGCTCCCGGCGGCTCGTTCATCTGTCCAAACACGAGCGCTGTCTTTTCCAGAACACCGGATGCCTTCATCTCACTCCAGAGGTCATTGCCCTCACGGGAACGCTCACCGACACCCGTAAAGATAGAATAACCGCCCTGCTCCATCGCAATATTCCGGATCAGCTCCTGAATCAGGACTGTTTTTCCGACGCCCGCGCCGCCAAACAGACCGACTTTTCCGCCCTTGGAATACGGCGCCAGAAGATCAATCACCTTGATGCCCGTCTCCAGAATCTCCGCGACCGGGCTCTGATCCTCAAATGGCGGCGGATCCCGGTGAATACACCAGTGCTCCTCACCATCCAGCTTTTGTCCTCCATCTACCGTCTCACCTAAAACATTAAACAAACGTCCAAGCGTCTTTTCGCCAACCGGAACGGAAATGCCTTCTCCCGTCGGTGTTACCTTCATGTCACGGCTCAAGCCCTCGCTTGCCGACAGCATGATGCAGCGGACGATATTATTTCCCATGTGCTTGGCAGCTTCCATCACACACATCTTTCCCTGATTTTCTACTGTGAGCGCGTCCCGGATCTCCGGAAGGGGACCGCTCTCAAATTTCACATCGACAACCGGACCGGAAACCTGGACAATCTTGCCTTCCGGCAGGCTGGTTTCAGTCTTTTTTGTCTCTGCCGCCTGTTCTCCCATCACACTCTCATCTCCTCTTCTCGTTCTCGTCTCTGTGCAGCCGCGCCGCCGCATACTTCGGTGATCTCCTGTGTGATCGCCGCCTGCCGCGCCCGGTTGTACATCGTATTCAAATCTTTTAAAAGTGCATCCGCATTATCCGTCGCCGCATCCATCGCCATCATACGGGCATTCTGCTCGCTGCAGAACGACTCAACCAGCGCGCCGTAGATAAATCCGGCTACATAGTTCGGAACGATCGCATTCATCGCTTCCTCCGGCGTTGCCCGGAGGGAAAACTCCTCCAGCCGC
>NZ_FR895046.1:4606-40138 GCF_000434655.1 Clostridium sp. CAG:43
TCGACCGGAATCGCCATTCCGTGCATATCCGGCTTGGTAATCGGAAGCACCCTTTTATCCTTCGCCACACTCTGCATCACATTTTCCATTCTTGTATACAGGACATGGATCTCATCCAAATCACCCGACAAATATCGTTCCAGAAGGATTCCAGCAATCCACCTTGCCCGGTTAAACGTCGGATCCTGCGCCGTATACTGGAAATTTTCTTCAATCGGGATGTGCTGGGAAGCAAAAAACTGCCGCCCCGTCTCACCGATGACAAACAGATGTACCTCGCGGGAAGGATCCTTTAAAAATGTATCCGCCATCTTCATGATGTTATGGTTATAAGCACCCGCCAGCCCTTTATCGCCGGAAATAACCAGCAGCCCCGTTTTCTTCGACTGGTGCCCTTCTTTTTCAAAATAGGGACTTTCCATGTTCGGCAGATGCCTCTGGATACGCCGGATGACATTTTGCAATGCATAGAAATACGGCTCCGTCTCTGCCAGTTCTTTTCTGGCCTTCTTTAATTTCGTCGAAGATATCAGGTACATCGCGTTCGTGATCTTGCGCGTATCCTGAATACTCCGGATCCGGTTCTGGATCTCTCTGAGTCCTGCCATCTTCCATCACCGCCTTACTGCTTATCCAGTTTTGCATCCGCTGTGGCTGCCTCCGGCGCATTTCCCTGTGCTTTCAGGAATTTTGCCTTGTACTCGCCCACCGCCTTCGCAATCTCGCGCTGGATATCCTCGCTGAGTGTCTTCGTCGTGCGGAGTGCATCGCCCACCTGCGGGTAGGAGCTTCTCATATATTCGTAAAGACCGCCCTGGAATGTCTTCAGCTTTTCCTTCGGAATATCTACCAGCAGATGGCTCGTCGCCGCATACAGAATCACAACCTGTTCTTCCATCGAGAGCGGATGCTCAAGCGGCTGTTTTAACAGTTCCATCAGACCGCTGCCGTAGGTAAGCTGTGCCTTAGTCGCCGGATCCAGATCGGAGCTGAACTGTGTAAATACTTCCATCTCGCGGTACTGTGCCAGGTCGATACGTACGCTTCCGGCTGCCTTCTTCATCGCCTTGGTCTGCGCTGCGCCGCCGACACGCGATACCGAAAGCCCTACATTGACCGCCGGGCGCATGCCCTCGAAGAACAGCGAACTTTCCAGGAAAATCTGTCCATCTGTGATGGAAATAACGTTGGTCGGGATATACGCCGACACATCGCCCGCCTGTGTCTCGACAATCGGCAGCGCTGTGATTGAACCACCGCCCAGCTCATCCGAAAGCCGCGCCGAGCGCTCCAGCAGACGGGAATGCAGATAGAATACATCGCCCGGATAGGCCTCACGTCCCGGGGAACGTTCCATCAGAAGAGACAGTGCACGGTACGCAACCGCGTGTTTCGATAAATCGTCATAGACAATCAGAACATCTTTTCCCTGATGCATGAAATATTCTGCCAGCGCCGTTCCTGCATACGGCGCGATATACTGTAAGGACGCCGGATCACTCGCCGTCGCTGCCAGCACGATGCTGTACTCCATCGCCCCGTGTTTTTCCAGTGTATGAACCAGTCTCGATACCGTTGAAGCCTTCTGACCGATCGCCACATAGATGCAGATCACGTCTTTTCCCTTTTGGTTCAGCATCGTATCCACCGCGATCGAGGTCTTACCGGTCTGGCGGTCGCCAATGATCAGCTCACGCTGTCCGCGTCCGATCGGGAACATCGAATCGATCGAGAGGATACCGGTCTCCATCGGGGTATCAACTGACTGACGCTCGATAATACCCGGCGCCGGTGACTCCACCGGACGGTATCCGGCTGCCTCAATCTCCCCTTTATTGTCGATCGGATTGCCCAGCGCATCTACAACACGCCCTAAGAATCCCTCGCCAACCGGGATACCTGCCATCTTGCCGGTCCGCATCGCGCGGCTTCCTTCTCCGATGGTGTTCGCATGTCCAAAGAGGATGCAGCCGATCTCCTTCGACCGGATATCCTGTACCATGCCTCTCACATCGCCATCAAACGCCACAATCTCACCGTACATCGCATGGTCGATTCCATCCACATAGGCGATGCCGTCGCCCACCCGGCTGACCGTACCGATCTCACGGACCGAAATGTCGATTCCATCCAGATTTCCTTTCAGAATCCCGATGATTCCCTTCTGTGTAAGGAAATCACCCGAATCCGGCTCTTTTGCCAGATTCTTTAATTTATCTGCCAGCGCCCGTTTTCTTCCCTCCGTGCTCCAGTCATATTCCTCACTTCCGACCCGGAGGATAAAACCACTTCCAAGCTCCGGCTTTTCTTCCTTCACAATCCGGAGTTCCCTTCCCGGATATTTCTCCGAGAGAAATTTCCGGATTCCGGCTGCCTGTTTTTCATCCGGCTCTTTGACATATTCCAGCACACAGCGCAGATATTTATCCGGCTTTTCAAACGCCTCCGCTTCCTTAATCAGATCCGGCATCATTTTCATTGTCTGATCCTGTGCCAGCACCTCGATGATTCCCCGGACTGCCAGCGGAAACAGGCTACGAACCAGATCTTCCCGCTTCTCACGGGTCAAATCCGGATTTTCAAGCTCTGCCGGAAGCTGCGGTGTCGCAGCCAGTATCTCAGCCGCATGCTGCAGATCATCGACAGAAATCTTCTGCCTCTTTATTTCTTGTAAATAGACATCAAGTTTCTTCATTCTCCGTCGTACCCGCTTTCTTCAAAAACTCATCATAAAGAGCGCTGTCATCCGACTTCTTGTTCATCGAACCAGCCGCCGCGTCCAGAACCAGCGACAAAATTTCATGCTTCGCCTGTTCGAGCATCTTATCCTTGTCCCGGCGTGCATCCTCGCCCGCCTTACGGATGACTTTATCTGCCTCTTTCTGGGCGTTTTCAATCAGCTGGCGTCCTTCCTCACGTGCACTCGCACGCGCCGCATCCAGCACCTTGTTTTTCTCTACTTCTATTTCATCCTGGCAGGCTGCGTATTTCTCTTTCTCCGCCTGCGCTTCTTCCTGCATCTTTTTTGCCTCATCATACTTTTCCTGAATGGCTGCATTCCGTTTATCGATCACTTTGTTGATCGGCTTAAAGAGGAAAATACGGATAATTGCATACCAGATTAAAAGGTTGATGATCGTAAAAACCAGGTTGATGTCCAACCGTAACATAGCCTTGCCCCACCTTTCGTTTTCTATCGTATCAGCTTAAAAGAATAATAATCAAAAGGGCAATAACGAAACCATAAATAGCAGTTGCCTCGGCAAGTGCCGCACCTAACAATAGAATCTTTGTGATTTTTCCCTCTGCCTCCGGCTGTCTTGCGACTGCCTCAGTCGCCTTAGATGTGGCGATTCCGATACCAATTCCGGCTCCTGCGCCTGCAAGAACTGCCAGACCTGCTCCAATTGCAATGATTGTACCCATAATAAAGTCTCCTTTTTGTAATTTTCTATTTCTCTTCTATTACTCGATTGATTCCTTGATAAAAAGCCCTGTCAGAAAGACAAATACATACGCCTGAATCAGACCGTCAAAGATATCAAAGTAAGCACTGAACAATACCGGAAGCCCTACCGGAAGGATGTATTCAATCAATTTCATGATGACGAACGCGCCCAGCACGTTTCCGAACAGTCGCATACACAGCGACAACGGTTTAATAAATACCTCCATGATATTGATCGGTGTCACGATGGCGATCGGCTCTGTAAAGCTCTTTAACCATCCTTTTAAACCTTTGACCCGAATCCCTGCTGTCTCAATCAGCACAATACTCATCAGCGCCAGTGCTGCCGTGACGTTCAAATCCTTGGTTGGCGGCTTGAACCCCAGTATACCAAACAGGTTCGCCACGCCCAGATACATCAGCACGGATGTCAGATACGGCGCATAGCCTTTTCCTTCCTCTCCGAGGATTCCCTCGCCAATGCCCTGCAGCCACGTAACAGCGTTCTCCAGAAGGAGCTGTCCGCGTCCGGGATGTTCAACTTTCAGACCGTGCGTCACAATCAGTGAAACCACGATCACCACTGCCATCATGATCCATGTAACCACAACGGATTCTGATATGCCGATCCCGCCAATTGTAAAGGCTGTCTCACAGTTCAATTCCTTGATCAGGGTCGCACCCAGATCTCCCATACTGTCACTTCCTCTCTCCGGGTTGTTCTCCCGCGGCTGCCCCGGCTATTTTTTTCATTTCCCGATGCCGCCACGTGTTCTGGTTACTGTTCACGCATACGTGCCCAGTAACGTTTTCTCCTGTGTCTCCACATTCTTCCCGTCTGTTCCCGATCTTACTCCCAGAAATACAAATGGTAAAATTATATTTTTTTCCTATATCCATAGATAAAATGAATGGTGATAGTTATTGTGGCTGGACATTTCTGGAAAAATACGATAAAGTGTGACTATATTTGGTAAATACACGTACAGATATAAAATCAGATAAACACTGTTTCAATCAGGCAGAAACAGTCCGGCATACAGAAAGGATTTCAACTACATACATGGATATCAGTTTCGACTACTACAAGGTTTTCTATGAGGTGGCTCGATGCCAGAATATTACCCAGGCGGCTTTGAATCTCTGCCTCACGCAGCCAACCGTAACAAAATACATTCATAATTTAGAAGATATGCTTCAGTGCAAACTTTTCAACCGCTCCCAAAAAGGTGTGACCCTGACCGATGAAGGGCGGATCCTGTTCCGCCAGATCAACCGTCCCTGCCAGCAGATGGGACGAGCGGAAGAGCTTTTAAAAGAATACATGAACAGTCAGAGCGGCAAAGTTTCGATCGGTGCGAGCGAGCTGACAATGCGCTTCTTTCTGCTTCCTTATATTGAACAATTCCAGCAGCGTTTTCCGAATGTGACCGTGCAGATTCATTCCAACTCTGCGCCGATCACCGCTTCTTCCTTAAAGGCCGGGGAAAATGACTTTGCCGTCATCATTTCTCCGATCCACGAGATCATGAAGGATCTGGATCTGGTTCACGTGATGCCGGTTGCCGAGTTCCAGGACATCGTCATCGCCGGAAACCGTTTTTCCGAGCTGCAGAACCGCACACTCTCCCTCGAAGAGCTCTGTATGCACCCACTTGTCAGCATGGAGTCCGGCACAACGACGCGGCTTTTTTGGGACAATCTCTTTGAGGAACAGGGGCTGGATCTGCGCCCGAGCATCGAAGTTTCTTCCAACGACCTGATCGCCCCGACCGTCTCCCACAATCTGGGAATCGGCTTTGTTCCCTCGGAATTTGCCCGGAACTACCTGCTCAACTACCGCGTGTTCCAGCTTCACCTAAATATCCCTATCCCGAAGCGCCAGATCCTCGTCCTGCAAAACCCGATGCGCCCGCTGACGCCGGCGGCACAGGCATTTCTGGATATGCTGAAACAGCCGGTGCAGGAAAGTATAGGGAATGGACAGCCGGTCTTGTTACACCCATAGGGATTTTCACTAAAAACACCCTGTCGGTCGGATTTTAATGCTCCTGACAGGGTGTTTTTGTTTGTAATCTACAAGCTTCTAACCTCTTCATATAAATGAAAGTGATTTTTTCTAAATTCCAGAAGCCCTTCCCGCTGCATTTTCCCCAGCTCTGCCGACAGCGCCGACCGGTCCACACCCAGATAGTCGGCGAGCTGCTGGCGGTTGAATGGGATATCAAATCTCTCGCTCTCATTTTTTACCGCCTGATCGGAGAGGTACGACAGAAGCCGTCCCCGGATGGATTTCGACGATGTATTGAAGATCCGGCGGGACAGCTGCAAGTTTTTCTGCGCCGAGATTGCAAGCAGGTTGCGGATAAGCTGCGTGTGATGTCCGCAAGAATTGGGACACTGCGACAGCATTTTTCCAACATTTAAAAACAGCACTTCCGTCACCTCCGCTGCAAACACATCGACCAGCAGCTTTTCCCCCGGCACGCACGCATATGTCTCCGCAAAAATCTGTCCCGGTTCTACCCGGTCTAGAATGCTGCGGTTGCCCCACAGATCATCGTTGACAATCATCACACTTCCGTGCATCACCACACCCAGAGATGTGACCGTATTCCCCGCGCGATAAATCATTTCTTCTTTTTCATAACTGCGTTCCTCCGCCCCCAGACAGGACAGCATCTCCCCGATTCCGGATTCGCCCGCGCCTCGAAACAGGGGGCTGCGGCTTAGAAGCTGCATTTCGAAGGGAGTTAAATTCAGGCTGGCGCCCGTTTTATAGTTTGATGCCATATAGATGTTGACCTTTCTGTTTTAACTAAGTGTTCTTATTATATCAAATATTTTTATATTTTTCTGCAATCTGATTTCCCGTTCTTGCACATCCATGCAACTTCTGCGATAATAGAAACATTCCTATATCAAATGAAGCTTTAAACCAGAAGATTTATCGGACAGGATATTTACATAAAGAGGAGACTTTCAAATGATCGAGCCAAACCAGATTCTTCAGACATATATCCGCCAGTATCAGGCGGCAAGCAAGAAAAAAAGAAAGACCAGTTCCCGCCCCCGCGATCTAAGCGAGCGGACCAACCGGCTGTTTAAAACACTGAAACGCACCAAACCGACACAGGTCACCAGCCTCTCGCTGGAGGAATGGCACCGACAGATCAAAAATCTGGCTTATTTTGCGTACCGTTCGCACAACGATGCTGTCACAAAGCTCATTGAAACCAGCCTGCTGCCACAGCTCATCCGCCTGGATGAGGCAATGTTTCTGCCCGCCCAGCGCGATGATATTTCCGTGGATTTTCTGAATTATCTGGAAACAGAATTGGATGGTCAGCTCTGCACGCAGACACTTCTGGAGCTTTACCAGATCTATAAGCGCTACGTCATCCAGTATAAAATCATGGATCTCGTCCCATCCCGCCCAGAGCTGGAATTTCCGGAGACTATGGCGATGAACCGCCGTTTCATTCTCCACATCGGACCGACCAACAGCGGCAAAACATTTCACGCGCTGGAACGCTTAAAAACAGCGAAAAAGGGCACTTACCTCGGTCCGCTGCGCCTTCTGGTGCTTGAGGTATATGAAAAAATGCACGACTGCGGCATTCCCAGCACCATGCTGACCGGTCAGGAGTGTATCGCCGACGATGACAGCCGGATCACAGCTTCGACGATCGAGATGGCAGATTTCTCCGAGGAATACGATATTGCCGTGATTGATGAGGCACAGCTGACCGCCGATCCAGACCGCGGGCATTGCTGGACAAAGGCGATTCTGGGACTGAAAGCTCACGAAATCCATGTCTGCATGAGTCCCGCCGCTGAATCTGCTGTCACACATCTGATCCATCTGTGCGGCGACAGCCTTGCCATCTGCCGGTATCAGCGCAAAACTGCGCTCATCTGTGAGGACACGCCATTTTCCTTCCCGGAAAGTGTTCTTCCCGGCGATGCACTCGTCGTATTTTCCAAAAAATCTGTGCTGGATGTGGCGGGACGTCTGGAAGAAGAAGGTATCAAGGCAAGTGTTATATACGGAAGCCTGCCGCCGGAGATCCGCCGCCGCCAGATGCAGCTTTTTACCAGCGGCAAAACCAAGGTGGTCATCGCCACCGACGCGATCGGCATGGGACTCAACCTGCCTGTCCGGCGTATCGTATTCGTCCAGACCCAGAAATTTGACGGTACCACCCGGCGCGGTCTGACCGTACCGGAGGTCAAGCAGATCGCCGGGCGCGCCGGACGCTTCGGACTCTTTGACACCGGCTACGTCAATGCGATGGGGCAGGAATCCCTCGATTATATCCGGGAACAGCTTACTAAGGAGGAAGAACCAATCGAAAAAGTCAGCCTCGGTTTCCCACAGATTCTCCTCGATCTGGACGAGCCGCTGGACGTTATCATCAAAGTCTGGAAATCCGTTGAGCCGACGCCTCCGTTTGAAAAGGTCAGCGTCGATGAGATTTTAAGCCTTTATGCGCAGGCAGAACGCTACAGAGACGATATCTACGGATTCGATGACAAACGGATTCTCTACCGCATGATCAGCTGTCCGATCGATATCAAGGATCATCAGGTTGTCCTGCAATGGCTGCGCTACTGCAAGGATTACCCGGCGGACAAACGCCTGAAACACCCGGACAAAGGCGCCGGCTCCAAGCTGGGGCTGCAGAAATACGAAACGTATTACCGCAAGCTCGACCTCTACTACCAGTTCTCCCACCGTTTTGACAAGATCATCGACGAGGACTGGCTCGAACAGGAACGCAGCCGCACTGAAGGCACGATCATGCAGTATTTGTCCAAGGGCAAAAAAAGCTACATCGCCCGCTGCCAGCGCTGCGGACGGATGCTGCCGGTTGGATATCCGTTTAAAATTTGTGAGCCGTGTTTTCATCACAGTTCCATTATCGATTAGCCCCTGATTTTACCGTTTTACGTTCCGGCTGTTCAACACCACCAATGCCATAAAAGAATCTTTATTCTGAGGTGATGATATAATAACGGAAGATGCCATGACGACATGGGGGATACTGTTTCGGGGCAGCGCATGACGTGCTGCCTCTTTTTTCGAAATTTATGCTATAATACAGAAAGAGGGAATCAAATTTTAGGAAAACAAGGAGAATTTCAATATGTATGATGTGTTAATTATCGGCGCCGGTCCCGGCGGTATCTTTTCTGCCTATGAGCTGATGGAACGTAAACCGGATTTAAAGATCGCTGTTTTTGAGGTAGGACATCCGCTGGAGCACCGTAAATGTCCCATTGATGGTGATAAAATCAAGTCCTGTATTCACTGCAAATGCTGCTCCATCATGAGTGGATTCGGCGGAGCCGGTGCATTTTCTGATGGAAAATACAACATTACCAATGATTTCGGCGGCACTCTCTATGAGTATATCGGAAAAAAGACAGCCATTGAACTGATGGAATATGTGGATGGAATCAACCTCCGTTTTGGCGGGGAGGGCACGAAACTGTATTCCACTGCGGGAACAAAATTCAAGAAAACCTGTATGCAGCACGGCCTGCATCTTCTGGATGCTTCGGTCCGCCATCTGGGTACGGATATTAATTATATTGTTCTGGAACACCTCTATGATCATCTGAAGAATAAGGTGGATTTCTATTTTGACTGTGCCATCGAAACCGTGGAGAAAACGGAGAAGGGTTACAAGGTTTACAGCGATGATACAACCTTTGAGGGTACGAAATGTATCATTTCCGCCGGCCGAAGCGGCAGTAAGTGGATGCAGAAGGTATGCAAGGACCTGGATATCCATACGAATTCCAACCGTGTCGACCTGGGTGTCCGGGTTGAACTGCCGGCTGAGATCTTTTCGGATCTTACAGATGAACTCTATGAGAGCAAGATCGTGTATCGTACGGAAAAATACGAGGATTACGTGCGCACCTTCTGTATGAATCCCAAGGGAGCTGTGGTAAATGAGAATACCAACGGCATCGTAACGGTAAATGGCCACAGCTACGAGGATCCTGCAAAGCAGACCCATAACACGAACTTTGCCCTTCTGGTAGCGAAACATTTTTCAGAGCCCTTCAAGAATTCCAATGAATATGGAGAGAGTATTGCAAAACTCAGCAACATGCTGGGCGGTGGCGTAATTGTGCAGCGTTTTGGAGACCTGATCCGCGGAAAAAGAAGCACGCAGCAGCGAATCAATGAATCTTTTACGGTTCCAACCCTCAATGCAGCTGCCGGTGATCTGAGCCTGGTTCTCCCAAAACGGATTCTGGACGGTATTATCGAGATGATTTATGCCCTGGATAAGGTGGCACCGGGTACGGCGAATGATGACACTCTTCTCTATGGAGTGGAGGTAAAATTCTACAACATGGAGGTGGAAGTGGATCACAACCTGATGACCTGTCATGATGGACTCTACGTCATCGGTGACGGCAGCGGTATTACCCATTCCCTTTCCCATGCATCTGCCAGCGGTGTCTATGTGGCACGGCAGATCGCGGAGGCAATTTAATAATAAACGGTCAGAAATGTCTATTAAAAATGGATAAGATGCAGCCCCTATCGTCTGCCATCTTATCCATCTCATTTCACTTCTTTCGCTTACCAACATCTCATTCAGATGCATTTTCCTTGATTCCCACTCAGATCCCCAACTTCCGAAACAACGCATACAATTCTTCTGCCTCGTCCATCGAAGGTTTCCATCCATATTGTTTTAAATCGACGCGGTCACCGTCCTCGGTGGAGTCCACCCGTATTCCATCCTGTTCCAGCAGTTTTTTCTGCTGTCCCGGATAGTCGAACGCCGCTGCGCCGCTTAAAAAGCCCTTGGAATTAATCACCCTGAATGCCGGGACATCGCCCAGACGGTTGGTTCGAAGCGCATATCCCACCTGACGGGAATGGCGCGGTGCACCGCACAGGAGCGCGACCTGACCGTAGGTCGTCACGCAGCCGTCCGGAATGCGCCTAAATACTTCTTCCATTCTCCGATAGATGTCCATAATTATTTCCCCAGCACCTCGTCCGCATGGTCAAGTGCTGCCTCGATATTCGGGCAGAAATGATAGCGTCCGACCATATCCACAAATCCTGCTTTCTCCATCACGTGCATCGGCTGCTCGTTGACATGGGACAAAATCAATGTGACGCCGTTCTTCTGGCAGCGCTCATAGAGGGCAACCATCGAATTCATCGCTGTACTGTCAACTGCCGGAACAGCACGCATACGAAGAACCAGGCATTTCGTCTCCTCGCGGGTTTCAATCTGGTTGATGCGGTCTGCTGCACCGAAGAACAGAGGTCCTGTAATCTCATAAACAGCCAGTTCTCTCGGGATCTCCCGCAGACGTGCCTGTTCTTTCATGGCTGCTTCTTCATCTTCTGCAGCTGCCGCTAAGAGCTGTGCCTCTTCCACTGAAAGCTCTTTTCCGGCTTTTTTCGCTTTTCTTACTTCCTGCTCTTTGCGCTTCTGCTCCTCTACTTCTTCGACATAGAGCCAGCTTCTGACGCCCGTCTCATCGCTCATCCGCTTCATAAACAGCAGGCAGGATAACAGCATACCGATCTCGATCGCTACAACCAGATCGAAGATAACGGTTAAGAAGAAGGTCAGCACCAGAACCGCAATATCACTCTTCGGAGCCGTCTTGGTCAGACGGACGAAGGTTCTCCACTGACACATATTGTAGGCAACCATAAACAGGATTGCCGCGATGGTCGGCATCGGGATCCAGCTTGCACACGGCATCAGAACTACCAGAATCAGAAGCAGGACAACCGCATGAACCATGCCTGCAACCGGGGTACGGCCGCCATTTTTGACATTGGCTGCGGTACGCGCGATCGCGCCCGTCGCCGGAATACCGCCAAACAGGGCGGAAATAATATTACCCGCGCCCTGTGCCACCAGCTCCGTGTTGGAACGGTGTTTTCCGCCGATCATGCCGTCCGCTACCACGCAGGAAAGCAGAGACTCAATCGCCGCCAGAACTGCAATCGTAAACGCATCCGACAGGGAACCCTGAATCACATCGTAGCTAAACACCGGCAGACGGAACGCCGGAAGCTTATTGCTGACCGTGTAAAGGTCGCCGATCGTATTCACATGCAACGGCAGGAATTTTACCATTAAAATACCTGCAATAACCGCTACCAGCGATCCCGGAATTTTTTCCGTGATCATCGGCATCACAATCAGAATCGCCAGACACACCACGCCGACGATAATCGCGTGCAGGTTGACACTTCCGAATCCAGCTGCGAACGCTTTCAGCTTCTGCATCGTCTCGATCGTCTCCATGCCTGCCGGATAGGTTACGCCAAAGAAATCCTTCAACTGACCGATGACGATCGTCACCGCGATACCGGAGGTAAAGCCGGTCGTGATTGTAAACGGAATAAACTTAATCAGTGAACCAAAATGGCAGAATCCCATGATAACCAGGATAATACCTGCCATGATCGTCGCAACTGCCAGCCCTTCCACGCCGCTCTTCGCCACGATACCTGCCACGATCGTTGCAAATGCCGCCGTTGGACCTGCAATCTGTACCTGGCTGCCCCCTAAAAATGAAATCACAAATCCGGCTGCAATCGCCGTGTAGATACCCTGTTCCGGACCTACCCCCGAAGCCAGCGCCAGCGCGATCGAAAGCGGCAGCGCGATGATCGCTACGATGATACCCGCTACCACATCTGACATCAGCTGTGCGCCGGAATACTTCTTCAATGTTGTAAACAACATTGGACGTATTTTTTCCATACCTCAAACTCTCCCTTTTTCATCCCAATTTAAATAAAAAGTAATTGCCAGCCCTAAAAAGAACCGACAATTACCTATTATACAGCAAAATAAGGGTGTGTCCAGTTTTTTCGAAGTTTTAACACAGTAATGCTTCCGACTTGTTACTGGGCACGTATGCGTAAACAGTAACTCAGACTTCTAGATAAGCAGTTGTTAAATTTCTTAGTTGTGATTTTTTTGTCAAAATGACGGATTTGTAAAATTTCTGTCACAAACTTCCGGCTATTTTTTCGATTGACTTTCCTTTAAAAAAGTCTATAATTCGTACTTGTAAAAAGCATTGAGCAGGACACGATTTCCAATTCTCCACGTTTTCAGAGAGCTGCCGGGCGATGAAAGACAGTAACGCCGATGGAAATTATCCCCTGTGAGCTGATCGGACAAACGCATGCAGGATACCAGTAGTCCGGTCCGGATTCCTACCGTTAAAGAGGAACATATTCAGAATGATGGATATGGCTGAGAGATCGGCTTTACAGCCGGTAAAAGAAGTGGTACCGCGGATGCTTATGCCTCCGTCTTCTTGAACTTTTAAAAGTTTCAGGAGGACGGAGGCTTTTTTGTTTCCCCGCTCCCGAAACTCCGGCAAACTGCCGGGACACTAAAAACCATTTGACCTATGGGAATGGAGGTATCTTTATGAACACATTAGTTATCGTAGTTATCGCAGCCTGTTGTCTGGCGGCTGGTTATCTGCTCTACGGCAGATGGCTCGCCCATAAATGGGGCATTGATCCAAACGCCAAAACACCGGCTGTCACAAAAGAAGATGGTCAGGACTATGTTCCGACCGATGGCTGGGTTGTATTTGCCCACCAGTTTTCATCCATCGCCGGTGCCGGCCCTGTCACCGGTGCTATTCAGGCAGCTGTCTTTGGATGGGTTCCGGTCTTTCTCTGGATCATCCTCGGCGGCATCTTCTTCGGCGCTGTTACCGATTTTGGTGCCCTGTACGCCAGCGTTAAAAATGAAGGCAAATCGATGGGACTTCTGATTGAACAGTACATCGGCAAAACCGGTAAAAAGCTGTTCCTTCTGTTCTGCTGGCTCTTTACTTTAATTGTAACCGCCGCTTTTGCCGACATGGTTGCCGGTACATTCAATGCATATGAGACGGTAGACGGCGTGACCAGCTTATCCGCCGCCGCAACTGTCAACGGCGCAGCCGGAAGCATTTCCCTTCTGTTCATTGCCTTTGCCGTTGTATTTGGACTGATTCAGAAAAAGGCTCAGTTCCATGGCTGGAAACAGACCATGCTCGGACTTGTCTGCACGGTAGCTGCTTTCGTCATCGGCATGAACTGCCCGCTCATTACCACCAAGGCAAACTGGTCCTACATGGTATTCGCTTACATTTTCCTCGCAGCCGTTCTTCCTATGTGGCTTTTGATGGAACCGCGTGACCTGATGACAACCTTTATGTTTGCCGGTATGATTATCGGTGCCGTCGTTGGACTGCTTGTCGCACATCCGGCAATGAACCTGGCGCCTTACACTGGTTTCCACAATGAGAAATCCGGTGACCTGTTCCCGATTTTGTTTGTAACCGTTGCCTGCGGCGCCGTATCCGGTTTCCACAGCCTGGTTTCCTCGGGTACTTCCTCCAAGGCAATCACCAATGAAAAGGATATGCCGAAGGTTGGCTTCGGCGCTATGCTTTTGGAAAGTTTACTGGCTGTTCTGGCTCTGTGCGTTGCCGGTGCTGCCGCTTCCGCTGATGGCACGCCAGCAACCGGTACTCCGTTTGCTATCTTCTCCTCCGGTGTTGCCGGATTTCTGGAGATGTTCGGCATCCCGGTTTACGCTGCCCAGTGCTTTATGACGATGTGCGTCTCCGCACTTGCCCTGACAAGCCTGGATTCCGTTGCACGTATCGGACGTATGTCCTTCCAGGAGCTGTTCAGTGTCGATGACATGGAACACGCCGAAGGATGGAGAAAACTTCTCTGCAACAAATATTTTGCAACTGTTATCACCTTGGTATGCGGCTACATTTTAACCCAGATTGGCTACTCCAATATCTGGCCGCTGTTTGGCAGCGCCAACCAGCTGTTAAGCGCCCTGGTTCTCATCACCCTGTGCGTCTTCTTACGCGTCACCGGCCGCGAAAACCGCACGCTGCTGGTTCCGCTGGTTGTTATGCTGTGCGTTACCTTCACCGCACTCGTTGAGCGCTGCATCGCACTGGTAAAGGCTTACAATGCCGGAACCGCTGTCTTTATGGTAGAAGGACTGCAGCTTATCATCGCGGTTCTGCTGATGGTTCTGGGTATCATTATTGTGGTTCATTCCGGTAAAGTACTGTTTTCGAAATCGACTGCTTCGAAGACAGAAAACGATAAAAGATCTGAAATGAATAAACCGGCGCATTGCTAATAATTTCATCAAAATCAAATTATAACCCGACTATAGGTGCCAAAAAGGGAGTCTCTCGCTCACGAAACGAGACTCCCTTTTTTAGTATTTTTAATTCTATTGATAACCACTCTGCTACTATATGATGCCAACTCTTCACTTCTGAACCTTTCTCACCGCGAATAATTGGCACTTTTGTTACTGTTCACGCATACGTGCCCAGTAACGCACTTTTTTCTATTCTTTCATCTTTTCTCAAATTTCTCTGGTATTTCCCCTGCATTTCGTCTATAATAGGAAGCAAATTTTTCAACCGAGCACAGCGCTGACAGGCGTTGTATCAGACAGGAGGAGACATGGATATTGTATGTTTAGATCTAGAAGGTGTATTAGTGCCGGAAATCTGGATCGCATTTGCTGAAGAAACCGGAATCCCGGAGTTAAAACGCACCACCCGCGATGAGCCGGATTATAACAAACTGATGAATTACCGTTTAAACATCCTGCGCGAGCACGGACTGGGACTCAAGGAAATTCAGGAAACGATCTCTAAAATTGATCCGCTTCCGGGCGCAAGGGAGTTTTTAGACAAATTAAAAGAAATCACTCAGGTAATCATCATCAGCGATACCTTCTCCCAGTTTGCCGGACCTCTGATGAAGAAACTTGGCTATCCGACCATCTTCTGCAACTCTCTGGTTGTCAGCGAAAATGGTGAGATTACCGATTTTAAGATGCGCTGTGAGAAATCCAAATATACAACCGTCAAAGCACTCCAGTCCTGCGGCTTCGAGACGATCGCCAGCGGCGACAGCCACAACGACCTCGCCATGATTGAGGCAAGCAAGGCGGGCTTTCTCTTCCGCACGACGGAGGAGATCAAGGCAGAATATCCGCAGATTCCGGCTTATGAGACGTATGATGAGCTGTTGGAAGCGATTAAAAAGGTATTAGCGTAAACATTCCGTATTTTCATAATTGCATATGCAATCGTAAAAGCAGCCCCCGGAATCCACACTCCGGGAGCTGCTTTTCAATCGTTTATCCTCTCAAATGTTCACTGATTATTTTTCAATAAATAACTGTTTTACATCAAATGCCTCGTCGATCATGCCGGATTCATACATGAAATCAGCGGTCTTCTGGAAGCCTTCTTTGTCATCATCTGTGATCTCGGTAGAGAAATCATAGAAATCGTACATGCTTCTGACTGCATCGGTGTCCAGATCCAGCTCATCGGCTACGATCTGCATCGTCTCATCCGGTTTTTCTTCCATGAAATCAGCAATCTCGGTCTGTGCTTCTTCCAGCTTCTCGATGATCTCCGGGTGCTCGTCATAGAATTTCTGTGTCACTGCCACTGCAATGATCGCCTTAATCAGGCCTTCGCCGTCGGCTACCAGGTGGTAACCCTGCTGCCCTGCATTGTAAGCAGTTGCGCCAGCAACCAGAGCCACGTCTACACTGCCGCCGTCCAGACCTGCTTTTGCATCCGGGATCGACATATTGACATAGTTGACGTCGTCGATCGTCATGCCAGCCATTGCCAGATAGGAAACGAGAAGCTCATGCAGGTTGGTTCCGGTCGGTCCTGCGATTGTCTTTCCTCTCAGGCTTTCCGGCGTCGTCAGGGACTCATCCTTAGAATACATACAGAATGCCTTCGGAGAACGGCTGTACATATTTAATACTTTGATATCCGCTCCATTTGCTGCAGACAGAATCACCGAAGTACCGCCAACCGCATACAAAACCTGCACATCGCCGGAAGCCAGCGCCTGTGTCTGATCTGCCCCGGAGGTCAGCTCCGCATAATCAACCTCAATCCCCATATCGCCAAATGTTTTTTCAAAAATACCCTGATTTTTCTCGATGATCGTCGGCACATTGAGCGGAGAAGTTACATACGTAAAGGTCAGCTTATCCAGATCAGATTCTTTCGCTGTCTCCTCCTCGGCTGCCGCCTCCTCTGCGCTGGTTTCTGCCTCTGCCTGCGTGCTCTCAGCCGCATCTTTGGTACCGGAGCAGCCTGCCAGGGAAGCTGCGGTAAGGAAGAGTGCCATTCCCATTGCCATCCATCGTTTCATCATAATCGTTCCTCCTCTAAATAAAATGTAAATTATTTATAATATCCCTTTTCAGGGTTATCATCTCATCCTCCAAAAGATTCCTCTCTTCCTGCGGCGCCTTGACCTCATAGAGCGCCTTGACCATACCCTTTTCAATGACCGCAATCTGGCTTCCCAGAATCAGTGCCTCATCGATGCTGTGCGTCACAAACAGAATGCTCGCACTGCGCTCCTGCTGGACGCGCAGAAGCTCTTTCTGCATCTGTTCCCTTGTAAAATAGTCAAGCGCGGCAAACGGCTCATCCATCATGATAAAGGTCGGCTCATACGCCAGCGCCCGCGCGATCGCCGCCCGCTGCTGCATTCCGCCGGAGAGCTGTGACGGATATGCTTTTTCAAATCCAGATAATCCGACCGTGCGGATAACCGCCTCTATTTTCCCCGGATCTGTCTCCTTTTTTGAAAGCCCGAACACCACATTTTCCCAGACGGTCAACCACGGCATGAGGCGCGGTTCCTGAAAGACAAATGCCGTCTTGTGGGCGCTCTCCCAGCGGATCTCTCCGCTGTCCGCCGTCTCCAGTCCTCCGGTCAGCCGCAGAAGCGTCGTTTTCCCGCATCCGCTCTGCCCCAGAATCACGGTGATTCTCCCCGCCGGAAGCGACAGGTTGATCCCGTTTAAAACGGGAATCTCCCGGTTATCCACCCGGTATGTTTTATGAATATCAATCAGTTCAATTCCAGCCATTTTCCCCGGATCCTTTCAGCACAAATCCTATCATCCATCCAAACAGGCGGTCCGTCACATATCCGACTGCCCCGATCGCCAGAATCCCCACGATCACCTTGTCAGTCCGCGACATCTGCTGTGCAAATAAAATCATATGTCCAAGCCCGGTGGACGCCGCCACCATCTCCGCACCGATAATGGCGCGCCAGCTATAGCCAAGCCCGATCCGCATTCCGACCAGAATATCTGCCATCGCATAGGGCAGAATGATGCGGAAAAATTTGCGGCGCTTCGAATAGCCGAACATATCGCCCACTTCCAGAAGTTTCGAATCGCACCCGGTAAATCCCTTCACGATATTTAAGTACATCGGGAAAAAGGACGCCAGCACAATAATCACCGTCTTCGTCGTCTCTCCGATTCCGCACCAGAGAATCAGCAGCGGAATCATGCTGAGCGGCGGGACATTGCGGAAAAACTGCACAATATACTCATAGTAAACGCTGCCGCCCGGAAACAGCGCCCGGAACATTCCCAGCACAAAGGCAAACAGGAACGCAATCGCAAATCCCTTCATGACACGCAGGAAACTGATTGAAATATCCCGCCACAGTTCCCCGGTTTTCACCATTTTTAAAAAGCTCGTCCACACCCGCGCCGGGGACGGCAGCACATACGCACTGACAACCTCCATGCGGCAGACCAAATACCAGATCAGAAATACCGCTCCGATTCCCAGCGCCGGACCGAAGTATTTCTGCCAATTATCCTTGAATTTCTTCGTTTCTTTCATTCTTCCCATTCTTTTGCCGCAATTCATGCATTTTCCGCTTCTTCAAGCGTTTTCCATGAAGCGCAGCTTTCTCTCACTCTGTCTGCACGCCATCCCCGTGATGGCATCCATCCTTACAATACAAAAGTTCCAGCAGATCCGCCTGCTTCCAGCTTCCGCTCTCCACATATGCCCGGATTTTCTCCGGACTGCTGACACTCTCTACCTTCGCCGCCTGTCCATCTTTCCGGCAGATTCCCGCAAAATACCCCGGCGGAATCGGGCTGTCTTCGATCGCCCGGACGCGCACCTCACCGCCCGCCAGACGATTCCATGCGATAAACCGCGTATTCTCAAGTCCCAGCGAATTTCCAAGCACCGCAAGACTCTGGCATGGCGTCGTGATGATCTTCTCCCCATCCGCCAGATCCGGACGCGTGCTTAATTCCCGCGCACAGTGAAGTAAAATCGGCTCGATCGGGGCAACTTTCAGGTTTTCAATTCCAGATTCGTTTTTCGGCTCCTTCTGTATCTCTTCAAGCAGCCGAACCGCCTCCGGACAGCGCGCATCCGCAAGCGTCACGCCCGCCCGCAGACTAGCTTCATATCTTTCCCGGACGATCCGTCCCCAATCGCCCCGGCACTCGACCCGCGTCAGACCATGCCGTTCTAAAAAACGCTTCAGCGAATCTTCCTCACACATCCCGGCAGAAACCGGATTTATCCACAAATACTGCATTGTTTCTCCACTCTATCCAATCAGGCTGCCTAGCTTTCACACCTATGCACCTAGTTTACTTCGTTTTCACGTTCCCTGCAAGTTAGTTTTTTCTAACTTGCTTATCATAGCAAAAAATCGATCTATTGTCCAGTTTGGATTGTAAACTTTTACAATTTTATAAGTTGACACTGTAGACTCCATCTTCGCATCCGGTTACCTGACGGCAGGCGGACAGGGCATCAAAGATACAATTCAGGCGATCGAAAATGCCGGATATACCTATGAGAGCGAATCGGATGACCGTGAGGAATAACGAGACACATTCAAACAGAACGTCTTTTCATGGGACGCTCTTTCTATGAAAAAAGGTTTTAACCAGTTCACATATTTACCGTGAAAACCAGCTAAAACCATTTTTCATTACAGCATATTAATAAACCCGGTCGATACCAGGAAAAGAACCAGCATGACAGCCGGCACAATATACCGGATCAAGAAGCTGTACATACCTGCTCTTGAAAAATGTTCCCCATTTTTCTCGACTTCTTCCACGATCCACTTCGGTCCGACCACCCATCCGATCAGGATGCTGGTTAAGAAGGAAATGATCGGCATAAGGAAGCTGTTGCTGATATAATCCATCACATCAAGCAGCTGTCCGGTGGAACCGTTCGGCAGCTTCAACTCAAAATACAGAACATTGTAGCCCAGACAAATGAGAACCGCCGTGATCAGGGAATAGATTCCGACCATCACACACATCTGTTTTCTCGTCTTTCCAAACACTTCCATACAATTGGCAACCAGCGTTTCCATGACAGAAACACAGGATGTCAGCGCCGCAAAGCCAAGCATCAGGAAAAATGCAAGTCCCACGATATGACCGGCGCCGCCCATCGCCTGAAATACCTTTGGAAGCGAAATAAAGGTCAGACTCGGACCGGACGCCATGCCGTCGCGTCCTAAAAATACAAAGACCGCCGGAATAATCATCATACCGGACAGAAGCGCCACACCTGTATCAAAAAATTCAATCTGGTTGGTCGCCTTGTTCAAATCGATCTCATCTTTGACATAAGAACCATATGTTACCATAATTCCCATCGACACACTCAGTGAGAAAAAGAGCTGGCTCATCGCATCCAGCAGTACTTCCAGAAATCCTTTTACCGTCAGTCCCGTAAAATCCGGGCGCACGTAGACGAGGAATCCCTGTATTCCCGTCCGGACCGTCCCATCCGCGTCCGTGTAGGAAAGCGTCAGTGAAAAAATCGCGATTCCGATGACTAACAGGATCAGTCCCGGCATGATAAAACAGGAAAATTTCTCAATTCCCTTCTCCACACCTCTGTATACAACCCAGATTGTGAGCGCCAGAAAGATTCCCGTGAAAATCAGCGGCGCATTCTTTTCCGTGATAAACGATGTAAAATATCCGTCCTCCGCCACATCCCTGCCGGATGTCGTCAAATACTCAAAGAAATATTTCGTGATCCATCCGCCGATGACCGAATAATACGTCATAATTAACATTGGAACCAGAAACGTCAGGTATCCGACAAACTTCCACTTCGGATGCAGCGTTCCAAACGCCCGCAGCGCATTCTCCTTCGTTCTTCTGCCGATCGCCACATCCGTCGTCAGAAGTACAAATCCAAATGTCGCCACCAGCACCAGATACACCAGCAGGAACAGTCCGCCTCCGTCTTTCGCACATAAATACGGGAAACGCCAGATATTTCCCACACCGACGGCACTTCCGGCTGCTGCCAGCACAAACCCCAGCGAACCGCTGAAGCTGTTTTTCTTTTTTGCCATTTACTTATAACCCCCGTGATTGTAACTTTTATGTCCGTCTCCCGCGGACATAGATAGCTTCTATTCTACCTGTTTTTATTAGAATTACAAGTATCTGCCGGCAATTTTCTTCTCAAATTTCTCCCCCCTCCCGCTTTTCTTCCCAGCCGCCCCATCGTTACTGTACACGCATACGTGTCCAGTAACGGAATTTGCCGTGGCTTCGCATTTAATTTATTCCCCCTTCATCTCTACTTGCCTGCCTTATCATCTTCTGCTAAAATTAAAAAGATAAAAACAGAAATTTTCCCATGGAATGAGGCATATATACAATGAACAACAATCAAACATTCCCACGTCTTTGCCGGGTTTTAGAAATATACGAAGCCGATTTTGGCTGTGAAGAACGCCCGGACGGACAGGAAACGATGGTCTGTGTCCGTCTGCTGGACACAACTGAAAATGCAAACCTCTCAGAGCATCCAGAATACACGATACGCACCGCGGATCAGGCACTCTATGATGCCGGAATCGATGAGGGCGATCGCGTCTGGTTTGACCCGGAATCCGGGCAGATTGAGAAAGCGGCTGAATCACACTAAAATATAAAGAGTTACAAAGGAACATCAAAATGGAACCATTTTACTATAATCACATGAACAAGAACCAGCAAGCCTCCTACCGCGCCATGCAGCAGGGGCTTACCAATCTCTCCGACGAATTTCAGATTCCGCGCCTGGAGGGAAAAGATTTAAGCAATGTATTTTTTGAACTGCGGCTCGATCACCCGGAGATTTTCTGGGCTTCCGGCTTTAAATATAAGTATTACCCAGATTCCCCGAACCTGATCCTGATACCGGAATACCTCTTTGACAAGGGCAAGATCCGCGAACATCAGAAAGCGATGGGCGCCCGCGTCGAAAAACTTGCCCGCCCGGCAATGAAGCTGACTGAACTGGAAAAAGAACGCTATATCCACGATTTTATCTGCGAACACGTTCACTATGACAAATTAAAAAAGCCCTACTCCCATGAGATCATCGGACCTCTGGGACAGGGTGTCGGCGTCTGCGAGGGCATCGCCAAATCGGTCAAAATTCTTTGTGATACGCTCGGCATCTGGTGCATGATCGCGCTCTGCGGCAATAACCCTGAAAAGGGCATCAAATACCGCCATACCTGGAACATCGTCAAGATCGGGAAAACGTACTACCATCTGGACGCTACCTTCGACAACAGTCTCGGCAAATGCAGCCAGACCGGCGAGGAAATCCGCTACGATTACTTCAATCTCGACGACAAGGCGATCTTCCGCGACCACGAACCGCTCATCGCCCCAGCGCCTGCCTGCACGGACAGCGATCATTTCTACTACAAAGAAAAGAAGCTTTCCTTTACCAAACAGGAGGACGTTTACAAGCGCTCCTTACAGGCGGCAAAAAAAGGAAAAACACTGACGTTTCACTGGCGCGGCGGCTATCTGACAAAGGAAGTTCTACGTGAACTGCTCGACCTAATCGAAAAAGCCGGAAAAGAACGGCAGAAAACAGCTCTCATTAAGCTTAACTGGCCCCAGGCTGTCCTGCGCGTCCGCTATACCGATGAGGCCATCCAGCCGATTGTCACCATGGAGGAAGCCAATGAAGGGGAAGAAACCCCGGAAGGCACAGCGTCTTTATAGTTCGCTGTGCTTTTCCGCGGAGCATTTTTTGTGTCATAGGACGAAGTTTCCTATGACATGAAGATTCTAACAATCATAGGGATCATCTTCCAAAACCAGATCCTGATGTTTATCAAAGCTGCCTGCCAAAGGAGCTTATCCAAAAAGCTTTACGTTATTTTTCATAAAAACCAGCCACAAAATTCATTCTCCTGCTAAATTCCAAAAACAAAACGAAATGAATTTTGTGGCTATTTTTTTTGCTATACGTCAATGATTAGGATGAAATTTCTTAGAATTTTTCTCAAAGGAACTATTGCTATAGTCTCTCTTTTACTTCCATAACTGGGCACACACTAACTCCAGTACACTTCCCGCGATACATCTCGCCTTGTCCGAGATCAGAAAACTGTTGGAAAGTTCCTCTTTTCTCGGATCGACGTCCGCCACCTTGAAATGCTCCGTTACCGGATAACCATCCCGCAAAAGACCTCGCAGAATGCCCGTGATCTGTGTCTGAACCAGAAGTTTCGTTCCGTCCTCCTGCCAAATCTCCGCGATCGTGTCCCCGGCTTCGACGATATCACCGATCACACGCACATTTTTGAAAATACCCGCTGCCTGCGCGTGAATCACCCGCTCTGCACCGTATCCACCGATCACACCCGGAATCCCCGTATTCGGGATTGCCGCACCCTCGCGGATAATTCGCCCCAGCCGGTGACCGCGCTTCGTCTCCACCACAACATCCACATCCTCACCTGCCGTAAAGCCCGGACCAAGTGCAATCGTGAGCGGTGCCATATCCCGGCGGGTTCCAAGATTTCGCTTTGCCAAAATCGCATCAATCACAACAGCCGGTTTCAGCGCTCCAATCGACACACCTTTCGGATCAATCAAAATCGGCACGCTATTTTCCTGCCAGACCGCTTCTGCCTCCTCATATCGATCAATCCGGACAGCACGAAGCCCCTCGACCTCAGTTGTTTTTGTATAAACCGCCTCACACAGAGCTACCTGTCGCCGGATCGCCGCCGGATTTTCAATCTCCAGCACCAGCACCCGAAGCCCTGCCGCCCAGAGCCGATGAATCGTCCCAGTTGCCAGGTCACCGCCGCCGCGCACAATAATTAAATCATCTCGTTTCATGAGGATGCCTTCTCCTATCTCACTTTTGTTACTATTATTTCCATTACCTGTTTATGCAGCTTCTTCTTCAAATAATTCTTTTGATTGTGTTTTCTGCTTTTAGAGTAATTCTTTTTACTGCCACACACACGACACCTTATCATAAACAGAAGTATCTATCCGTCCGCTCCACTGCTCCCACTCTTCCGGACGCATCCGCCACGCAAGACCACAGCCGGCAGAAATCTCCCTCGGAAGTGGAATTAAACGTCCCGGAATGCCCATTTCCATACATCGTTTTTCCCATTCCATCGCCGCCACAGTTGTCTGAAAGGACAGTACGATAAATGGATGTTTTTCTCTCATACTACCAATTTCTCCCCTACGCTTCCTCTGCCAGCGCCCGAACTGCTTCTGCTGCCCTCTCAATCTCCTCTTCCGTATTAAAATGCGAAAAACTGAACCGCACCACTCCCTGACCGACCGTTCCAAGCGCCCGGTGCATGAGCGGCGCACAGTGTGCCCCCGCGCGGACGCAGATGCCGTATTCTTCCCAGAGTGCATCCGCCACACGTGCCGAATCTTCCCCGGCAAGGTTGAGGGAGACGATCGGCGCATGACATTTTGTCGCCGGATCTCCATACACAATGATGCCCGGAATTTCCTTCACCTGTTCGTAAAAACGGCGTGTTAAATCCCGCTCCCGTTTCTGCAATTTCTCGATCCCCTGATCCATCCGGTAACGGATGCCTGCTGCCAGCCCCGCCAGACCATGGACATTGAGCGTCCCGGCTTCGAGTGCCGTTGGCATTTCCTTCGGATGGTGTTCATCATAACTGTGAATGCCGCTGCCGCCAACCAGAAGCGGTTCCACCGAAAGTCCCGGCTTCACATACAGCCCGCCGGTTCCCTGTGGTCCCAGAAGCGCCTTATGCCCGGTAAAACAGAGCACGTCGATTCCGAGCTTCTGCACGGAAAACAGTTCTTCCCCTGCAGTCTGCGACGCATCCACAATCAGAAGCAGTCCATTCCGTTTAACAAACGAAGAAATATAGGAAAGATCCGTCACATTTCCTGTCACGTTGGACGCGCCGGTAATTACCACCGCACGCGTCTCTGGGCGCAGAAATGCTTCCAACTCTTCATATTTTAGATTTCCACGCGCATCCACACCCACAAAACTAAGCGTCGCTCCCTGATCACGCAGACGGTAAAGAGGGCGCAGCACCGAATTATGCTCACAGACCGTCGTGATCACGTGATCGCCCGGACGGATCAGCCCGGAAATGGCTATGTTCAGCGCCTCCGTTGCGTTTGCCGTAAAGGCAATCCGCGACGCATCTTCCGCATCGAACAATTCTGCCGCTGCCGCACGTGCCCCGTACACCAGTCTTGAAGCATGTAAGGTTGCCTCATGCGCGCCGCGCCCCGGATTTCCTGCGGTGCGAAGCGCCTCAAGGACTGCCTGTTCCACCTGCAGCGGCTTTTGAAGCGAAGTCGCCGCATTGTCCATATAAATCATGGTTTTACCACATTTCCAGCGCCCAGCATTTTTTCAGCGATGACATACATGTTGGTTACACCGCCGACTGCCAGCTTCTCGGTCAGACCATAGAAATTCAGGCAGGTGCCGCAGGTCAGGATCTCCACACCTTCTGCCTCCAGTGTCTTCAGATCCTCCAGCATCGGAGATCCTTCACAGGTCAGACTGGCTCCGCCGTTATAGAAAAGAATGGTTTTCGGCAAGTTGTCCTGCTGGGTCAGGGCAAATGTAAATGCCTTCAAAAGCGTCTTTCCAAGTTCCTCACTGCCCTCGCCCATCTTATCATTGGCAATCACAACCACGGTATCGGTACGGCTGTCCGGAATACAGGCTTCGCATCCGGCTCCTGCCTGCGCTTTTTCCTCTTCTGTCTGTTCACCCACCGTAAAGATAACCTGATATTCCTGATCCGCCAGCTTCTTTGCACTGCTCTGATAGCCCTTCTGCTCTGCCATTTTCGTCAGATTCTGAACTGCAATCTCATTATCCACCAGCACTTCCACCTGTCCGGCACCCGAAAGTTCCTCTATCGCGTGTTTTGCCTTTACGACCGGAATCGGGCATGCGTCTCCTCTTGCATCTACTTTCTTCATTTCTGTTTCCTCCTATCCTCGTACAAAAATTTCAACCTCTCCCGGTTCCGTGATCGTTCCCACGATCCGCGCCGGAAGCCCGGCGTTCTGCAGCTCCTGTTCCAGTTTCTCCGCCTCATCCGGGGCAGCTGCCATCAGAAGTCCGCCGGAGGTCTGCGGGTCAAACAAGACCTCTTCCATTGAAAACGGTACATTTTCAAACTGCACCGCCGCCCCGACATGGTTGCGGTTTCTCTGTCCTGCCGCCGTGTATAAAAACGCGTCTGCCGACTCACGTGCGCCCGGAAGCACCGGGATATGGTTCACATCAATCTCGCACGACAGCCCGCGCCCCATCATTTCATGCAGATGTCCCAGAAAACCGAACCCAGTCACATCTGTGCACGCGTGAACCGTGTACTTCCGGCTGATTTCCGCCGCTGTTTTATTGAGCGTCGTCATCGACTGTACCGCTCCGTCCATCTGCTCTTTTGTCACTTCTCCGACGCGGTTTGCCGAACAAATCAGCCCAACACCCAATGCCTTTGTCAAAATCAGGCGGTCGCCCGGCTGTCCGGCATCATTGGCGTACAGCTTTTTCGGATTTACCAGTCCCGCCACGGACAAACCGTATTTCACGCCCGTGTCCGCGATCGAGTGACCGCCCGCGAGAATGCCGCCTGCTTCTGCCACCTTCTCCGCGCCGCCCTGTAAAATCTGTCCCAGAACATTCAAATCCATTGATTCCGGAAAACACACCAGATTCAGCGCCGTCTTGACCTCACCGCCCATCGCGTACACGTCGCTCAACGCATTTGCCGCTGCAACCTGTCCAAAAATATACGGATCGTCCACCATCGGCGGGAAGAAATCAACCGTCTGCACCAGCGCCAGATCCTCCGTGACCTGATACACTGCCGCATCGTCCCGGCTGTCATATCCGACTAAAAGATTCGGATCCTTCTCGCCGCGCGGTAGTTTTTCCAAAATGCGGCTTAAAACACCGGCTCCCAGCTTTGCCGTACAGCCGCCGCCCGTACAAAATACGATATCCTTTTTCTCACTCATCTCTCTCACTCCTGATTTCGTTCTGTTCCTGAAAAGGAAGTTAAAATTCCCTGAATTCCGTAGCTATGTTTCAGGATATCCAGTACCTTTCTGCCATCCTCACGGCGCTCCGACGTGTCCGCCTGGTTCAGAACCACAAAAAACGAACGCCCCGATATATCTTTTCTGGCACCGTTTTCGCTACCAAGAAGCCATGCCAGAAGTTCTGGGGGCAAAGACGTATCTTTCGAAATAGGCACTTCTTTGAGCTGTCTTTTTCCTTCTTTGGGATAAGCTGCGTCCCCATACTCGCACACATCCCTGTTCCACGCCTCAATCGCCAGCTCCGCCCGGAAGCACACCTCCCCCAGCGGACGATACAGGGCACTCAGCCCCGCGACCGCCAGCACGATATCGCTCTGCGGCAGTATCACCGGCTCATACGCCGCCGGAAATTTACACGGAAGACATTTCGCGCCATCCGCCTCCAGAAATGTGATATCTGCATCCGAAATCCACTCGCCTCGAATCGCTTCTGGCAGAATTGTCAATTTTTCGTGTGGGGCTGGGGTTCCGGCTACGACGTAGGTTCCCTGCTGCCAGAGACGATCGCGCTCTTTTCTGGCATTCTCCCACGCGGTATTTTCTTCCTCATTTACCGCAATCCACGGCACATTTACCGGCTTCCGAATATGCGTCGTCGTCGCCGTCAGCACCCGCCATCCCTTCGCCGTGCAGTACGCCGACAGCGCATACAGAAGCGTCGTCTTTCCGCCTCCGCCAATCAGCGAGACCACGTGTCCTTTTTCACGTAAGAAAGGAAACTTCTGCTCCCAGTCCATCACCGCAGCTTCTCTTCCCATTCCTTCTCCCGAAATCCCGTTAAAACAGTATCTCCATCCACAATGACAGGGCGTTTTACCAACATCCCATTGGTGGCAAGCAGCTTCAACTGTTCGTCCTCGCTCATCTGCGGCAGCTTATCCTTTAACTGCATTTCCTTATATAGCATCCCGCTCGTATTGAAAAATTTCTTGATCGGCAGCCCGCTTCTCGCCTGCCACTTCTTCAATTCCTCATACGTCGGATTTTCCTCCACGATATGGCGCTCTGTATATGAAATTTCCTGTGCATCCAGCCATTTTTTCGCTTTCTGGCAGGTACTGCATTTTGGATAATAAATAAACAGCATCGTATTCCTCCTTTGTGAGCATGCTTGCTATTATACGGCACCTTCTATTTTAAATGCGGCCGTTCTAAACAAAGCATTTTACCTTTTTAAATTACCTACGGAAATTATACCCAGACACCAGAAAGATTGCAAGGGATGCCTGAAAATGATACAATAATAGTATCTGCAACTATATTCAAGTCGAACGTCCGTGAGACTTGGCGCGTGATTCTGGTCAGCGAAGCTGACATATTCCTATCAGAATCACTGCGCATCCTCGCGGAGCGTTTATCTCAGTCGGAGACCCAACTCCCACTGAGACAAATTTGCTATTACTCACCACCTGAAGAGGGGGAGTCTTCTCGACTGAGATACCCCCCTCTTTTATACCAACAGGGAAACACATTCACCCAAAAATTATTATAAAAATATCCACTATGAAAGAAAAAATATTTAACATCATCCAGATCGGCGACAAGAGCAACCGTATCAGTCGTGCATTCGATATTTTCATCACCTTCACGATCATCTGCAATATCATTGTCACGTTTCTGGAAACATTCGATCAATTAACATCCTTCGGTGGTCTGTTTACCATGCTGGAACATGCCAGTGTCCTGATTTTCTGTATTGAATACGCGCTGCGCATCTGGACTGCCGACTATCTCTATCCAGAAAAAACGCCGGGACGCGCCCGGTTCTGCTTTCTCATTTCCTTTGATGGAGTGGTGGATCTGCTGACGATCATCCCGGTCTTTTTTCTGTCGGGCTTCATCATTTTCCGTATGCTGCGCGTGGCGCGGATTTTCCATCTGTTCCGGCTCAATGCGAAATACGACTCGTTCAACATCATTACCACCGTACTCTATGAAAAACGGAACCAGATCATTTCCTCTGTGTTCATCGTCATGGTACTGATGCTGGCGAGCAGCATGTGCATGTATAGTGTCGAGCACAACGCTCAGCCGGACATTTTCCGCAATGCATTCAGCGGCATCTGGTGGAGTATGTCCACGCTGCTGACCGTCGGTTACGGCGATATTTACCCGGTCACAACGCTTGGGCGCGTGATGGCGATCTGCATCGCCTACCTCGGAGTCGGTGCCGTCGCGATCCCAACCGGTATCATCAGCGCCGGTTTCGTCGAACAGTACCAGCGCAAGAGCAGCCTGTCCAGCATGAAGGACGCGGATATTCAGGAAATTGCCGAGGTTTTCGTCGATAAACGGTATGCCGGAAAAACCATTGAAGAGATGGAAGAAGAGCAGAATATCAAGATATTTCTGGTGCTGCGCGATGATCTGTCGGTGCTTCCGCAGAAAAATATGGTTTTGAAATTAAATGATATTGTGATTATACGAATAGAAAATGAAGCGTAATCAAACTTATCATCAAACATTTTTTTATGAACGTGAAAAAGAATGTGCCTTGGCACATTCTCGCGCCGAGCGCGGTCGCTTGCGACATGTTTCTGCTTCGCGCGAGTGCGCATCATTGGCACGTTAGTGCCTTTTTGTGTAATAGGGAATTCCAAGGAATTTCCTATTACACAAAAAGACTGCCGTCCAAAATTTCTCTCTCTGGACAGCAGCCTTTTCTTTCCTTCAAAATCAGCTTCTCAGCTCAATTCCATACGTCTTATTCAGCTGTTTCAGCACTTTCTTGACATATCCGTCAACGGTATCTGCCTTGAACGCCTCTTCCTTCGGAGTGAAGAGAACGGTAAATGCCATCGATTTCTTATCGGCTGCGATCTGTCTGCCCTCGTATACGTCGAACAGGCTAACATCCTTGACGTAAGCACAAGCCTCGCGGATACAGCCCTCAACCTGTCCGCAGGTGATGTCTTTGTCCATAACCAGCGCCAGATCACGTTTTTCCTCCGGGAATTTTGGAAGCGGCTCAAATACTTTGGCTTTTCCATACCATTTCTCCAGCGCTTTCATGCTGATCTCCAACACATACGCATCTTCGCGCATTGCCTCTTCCTTCATGATCTCATATTTTACCTTACCGAGGTAACCAATCTCCTCGCCCTCGCAGAAGATCGCTGCGGTCTGATACGGATGCAGGAACGGTTTCTCTGCTTTTTCATAGTTAAAAGTAATATTTAAAACATCGGCAACTGCCTCTGCCATTCCCTTTAAGGTAAAGAAGGACTCTTCCTTACCAAATGCACCGATGCACAGCGTCTCTCGCTCTTCTGGATATTCCGTCAGAGGCAGGGACTTCGGAATAAATGCATTTCCAATCTCGAAGATACGTCCCTCGAAGATGCCTCTCTTCTGGTTGCGTCCCATCGCATGAATCATCTGCGGTGCCAGTGTTGTTCTCATCAGGGACAGATCCTCGTTGATCGGATTCATGATGCGGATCGCCCTGCGCTCTGGCGCGTCCTCTGCAAATCCCATTTCATCCAGATCCGACGGGGAGAAGAAGGAATAGTGGATTCCCTCAAATGCGCCAACACTGCACAGCGTTCTCTTTACCTTCAGAATGGTTCTCTGGCGCAGGTTGCTTCCGCCGATGGTTACCTTTGCAGTCGGCATAAAGGTGGAAACGATATGGTCATAGCCATACATACGGATTACTTCCTCGGCTACATCCGGGTAATCCTCCATATCCTCGCGGTATGCCGGGAAATGCAGGGTCAGCTCATCACCATTGATCTCCGGCTGGAAGTTTAAGCCAGTCAGGATGCGTAAAATATCCTCGTCCGGAACGGTAATACCCAGAACAGCGTTTACCTTCTTAACACTTGTCTTGAAGGTGGTCGGCTCTAAGGAGTTTCCGGTATTTACATTTTTATGGGTCTTGGAAATCTTACCAGCTCCCAGCTCCTCAACCAGGTGCAGGGCACGTTTCATCGCCATCTCGGTTGTGTACTCATCGACGCCCTTAGAATATCGCTGGCTCGCGTCGGATCCCTGTCCTAATGCACGGGAGCTTCTGCGGATGTTGTCACGGGCAAATTTAGCTGCCTCGAACATCACTTCCGTCGTGGTATCACGGACCTCAGAATTTAAACCACCCATGATTCCGGCAAGTGCTACCGGCTTTTTGCCGTCGCAGATAACCAGATTGTTCGGATTTAAGGTAAATTCTTTCTCATCCAGCGTCACGATCTTCTCGCCCTCGGCCGCACGTCTTACGTTGATCGCATTGCCCTCCAGATAATCGCAGTCAAACGCATGAAGCGGCTGACCTAACTCACGCATGATATAGTTTGTAATATCAACAATATTGGAAATGGAATTATTTCCTACCAAAGCCAGACGTCGTCTCATCCATGCTGGGGACTGACCCAGTTTTACGTCATATACATAGTGTGCAATGTAACGCGGGCAAAGATCCTGTGCCTCTACCGTTACATTGAAGCCTTCTTTCTCAACTTCTGTCTCAGTGTAATCCAGTGCCGGTGTCTTGAGCGGCTCGCCCAGTGCGGCAGCAACCTCTCTTGCCAGACCGAAAATACTCTGGCAGTCCGGACGGTTTGCCGTGATAGAAACATCGAAGATCCAGTCATTTAAGCCGGTCAGCTCTTTGACATCCGAACCAATTTCCGCATCCTCCGGCAGAACCAGCAATCCGTTGTAACCAGCACCCGGATACAGATCCTCGTTTAAGCCGAGCTCGGTACCGGAACACAGCATACCCTGGGACTCATAACCTCTCAATTTACCCTTTTTAATGGTAGCCACGCCCTCGATCGTCACATGATCTTTTGCAGTTGCATATACTTTCGCGCCAATCATGGCAACTGGGAATTTTCCGCCAGCTTTTACATTGTCAGCACCACAGCAGATCTGTAAGAGTTCCGGACCACCTACATTGACCTGGCACACATGAAGATGTGTTTCCGGAATCGGCTCACAGGAGTCAACATAACCAACGACGATGCCGCTGATATCCTTGCCAACCTGCCATTTTTCTTCTACCTCAAATCCACAGTCAAAAAGCTTCTTCTCCAGCTCATCTGCGGAAATATTAATATCTACATAATCTTTTAACCAGCTTAACGGTACAAGCATTTCTAATCCTCCTGTCCTGATCAGTCATCGATCTGATCCAGCACACGCAGATCAGACTCAAAAAGCATCTTGATGTTGTTGATGCCGTATTTCAGCATTGCGATACGCTCCAGACCCAATCCGAATGCGAATCCACTATATTTATTGGAATCAATGCCGCAGTTTTCCAGTACCTTCTTATTTACCACACCAGCGCCGAGGACCTCGATCCAGCCTGTTTCCTTGCACAGACGGCAGCCCTTGCCGCCGCACTGGAAGCAGCTTACATCGACCTCAACAGACGGCTCCGTGAACGGGAAATAGGACGGACGAAGTCTCGTTTTTGTCTGCTCACCGAAAATTCTCTGAACAAACATATCCAGCATACCCTTTAAATCACACAGGGTGATGCCCTCATCAACAACCAGACCTTCCATCTGGCTGAACATCGGAGAATGGGTCGCATCATCGTCAGAACGGAATACTTTACCCGGGGAAACAACCTTGATCGGCGGTTTTTTCGCTTCCATGACATGAACTTGTCCAGCCGATGTCTGGGTACGGAGCAAGAATTCCGGAGACAGATAGAATGTATCCTGCATATCGCGCGCCGGATGATCCTGCGGTGTATTTAAAGCTGTAAAGTTATAATAATCGGTCTCGATCTCGGTTCCCTCATATACCTCAAATCCCATAGAGGTGAAGATATCCGTCAGCTGATTGCGGACCGTCGTAACTGGATGCAGATTACCGTAACGGATTTTAACCGGCGGCATCGTGATATCAATCTTCTCCGATTCATAGCGCTGCTGCTGCTCTTTCTCTTTTAATTTCTGATCCAGCTCGTCAAAGAAATTGTTTGCCCACTCCTTGGCGCCGTTGATAGTCTTACCAAATTCCGCTTTCTGGTCATTGGCAACATTGCGCATTTCTTTCATCAGCAGACCAATTCTGCCCTGCTTATTATCCAGAAAGGTCTTCTTAAACTCATAGACACTCTTGGAAGTCGTCAGAGCATCCGCACCCTGGCGGATTTCCTCTTTGATCGCAGTGATCACTTCATTCAGTTCTTTTAAATCCTGCATGATTTCTCTCCTTCTATTACTTTTGTTGCTTTTTATCTTGATATTGCTTTAACTTGTGGACACGAATTTGTGCATAAAGGATGTTCTCTGGCACATTCGGGCGTCTCGCGCGGTCGCTTGCGACATGACATAAAAAAATCCCTTCGCACAAAACGTGCAAAGGGACGATCATATCTATACCGCGGTACCACCCAGCTTCCTGTCGGCAGGTCATTTTTTCGTCTGCCACAGACACTTTCCGGTATGTAACGTACACCAGACGGCAATGCCTACTCTAAATTTCAGCAATGCAGCTCCCGTGGGAAATTCGGATATCTGTCTGAACGGAAAAAGGCTCACAGCCGCTGACCTCTTCTCTCTGACCGGAAACAGTATCTTATAGAACACGATCATAGCTTTTGGTTTGTTTGTTTGGTTTGATTGATTTCATGTATGCAATCTGTTTATTATTTTAGGCATGTTGGTGGGAAATGTCAAGGGATTTCTTTCCTTGATATTTTCATTGATATTTTCATCTTGGTATTTTCAAAATATAAGAAATTTTACTTATAATATCAACTATTTAATTTTTCCTTTACAAATACACTTGAAGATGGCAAACTTGCTGTATCACTTTAGTGCGTTATCATATTAGTTTGATAACAGACAGATGAGTCGTGACTTAAACGGGAAAGGATAACATAAGAATGGGAAAGAAAATTGCTTTTATAGGAAGCAGCGGCGGAAATCTTTACAAGCAAGGTGGAAATGATCTTCCCGCAATGATGAAGGAGCTCTGTGGACAGACAAAAGCCGCAGACATGGAGATTATATTTGTCCAGTATGTACTGGCATCCGGCAGTCTGGATAATGTTGGTCCGGACATCCCGGCAACTTTATTTACCTGGAATGGCGCAGAAGTACAGCCCGCATTTCAGGGAACTTTGCGTGAGGTCGATGCCGAGGCAGCGAAAGTGGATGCTCAGCTTGCCAAGAAAATCAATGATGGTGAGATTGACGGAGTGATGTTCGTCAGTGCCAGCCCGGACGGTGCCAACCGACAAACCATGGAAGCCTGTGCAAGAGCCAAAATTCCAATGGCCGGAACTGGTGGAAGCGGTGTCGCCCTGACACAGAATATGGGCTGCAATGTGTTATCTGCATCTGGAACCACCGGTACAACCAACCGGACCAGAGCGGTTGCATTCACAACAGCGCTTGCAAAATACTGGAACATTAAATATATGCCTGTCATCGGTAACACCGGTGAAAATGCGGCTGCAAAAAATCAGGGAAATATCTGGAAACGCATCAATTTCCGTGGAATTATGATGACAAGTCTTCCTGCATTTATTGCCATGGCACTCTGTCTGGCATGCAGTAAAATTCCGGGATGTGAAAAGCTGTCCGATGTCTTTGATACCTTAGTCAATTCCATTCCTATCGTTATCTGTGCTATCGCCGCCAAACAAGTCTCCGGTCTGGACGAGGTGGGAGTCGTTGGAGGTATTGTAGCCGGCATTCTGTCCGTAGACGGCGGAATTCTTGGCGGATTGGTGATCGGAATCCTGGCTGGTGTACTTGCCTACTATATCAGTGTGTTCTGCTTCCGTCACAATGTGCCGGGCACAACCGTCAATATCGCTTCCGGCGGTCTCGGCGGTCTGGCAGCCGGTCTGGTGGGAAAATTTCTGATTGCCCCGGTTGCCTTGTGGATCGGCAACGGAATCTGTTCCCTGATCAATCTATGCATTGCTTATAATTCCCTGCTTGCAGGAGCAGTAGCAGGACTTCTCATCTGGCCTGCCATCATCGGCGGTGTATACCACGCGGCAATTCTTCCTATTGTATTGCTGGAAATGGAGGAAATGGGATTCAGTTTCCTCGGAGCGATTGATATGACAGGACTTGTTATGGTATCTGCCGGCATCACGCTGGCAAACGTCATTATGCCAAAACAGAAAGGCGAGGCAGCCGTTGCACTTCCGGGATGCATTATTAATATCTGTTTCGGAACATTTGTAGAGGCCTCTTATCCCTTTATGTTCTCCAATAAAATCGTATTTGCCGGTGCACTTGCCAGTGCCACAGTCGGAGGCGCCATTGTGGGACTCTTCAACGTAAAAGGAACCGCCTATGTACCGGCGGTGCTTCCGCCTATGTACCGGCGGTGCTTCGCCATTTATGGCAAATGAAGGGAAGGGACTGGCATTTGTGGTTGCAATGATTGCTGCGATGGGTTGTGCATTTGTGGTTACGATGGTGGCAAATATGGTGGAAAGAAGGAAAAAAGAGGCGTTATTACTGAACAAACAGCAATAGCGCCTACCTACCCTCATAAGGAGCCCTATCGGCTCCTTGCTTGTTTATTCGTTGCATTTTCTTCAAACTGCAAGCATTTTGCAAGCACAAAGCCCAGAAACCTCTAAAAAAGCAGATGTTTCAGTTTGAAAACTTCCGTGTGAGGAAGCTCACTGCAATCAATGCCCTAAATTTTTATATTACCCTGTGCATGGCATTTCTGGCACATATGTCCATGAAATCAGAAACGCATGCCCTGAAGGTTGCAATCATACAGAAAGCAAACAATCCCATCAGAAATATTAAATATCGTTTTAGTGTCTCCATTTTT